>JBBSCX010000573.1:0-1509 GCA_038249905.1 Burkholderiales bacterium | reverse complement strand
CGGTCCACCGCCTTCTTCAGGTGCGCCGCGTAGCCGCCATAGCGCAGCGGGGTCACCAGCACCACCAACTCGGCATCGTGCACGGCGCGCTCGATCTCCTGGCCTTCGTCGTGGATGCGGCAGCGGCCGGGCGTCTTCACGAAGCAGTCGAACTCACCCATGCAGTGGCCGATGTCGTAGCCGGCCAGGTGAAAGCTGCGCACGGCTTGGAACTGCGCGGCGAGCTGACGCTCAACCTCAGTGCACAGCGCGTGGGCCCGGTCGGTGGGCGACGATGCGCCATTCAGAAGGACTGCTGTCATGGCTTCTCTCTGTCTCACAGGTTATTCAGCCACGCGCCCGGGAACATTGACCGCCGTCAAGGCGGGACGGCGACGACAGCGCAAGATTGCCATCGACTTGCACAGGCCCCGCCACCTTGGCCGCGCCTTGCTGGAACAGTGATGGACAGGAGCACGCCATGCCACAGGTCGTCGATGCGTCATTCGCGCGCCAGTTTCTGCAGCGCCTGCACGGCGCGGCGAACGCGCATGACGCACAAGCCGTCGCGGTGCTGTGCTGCGCCGATGTCGTCTGGGAAGACCCTGCCGCGCCGCAGACCTTGCACGGCCGCGACGCCGTGATGCGCTTTCACCGCGACATCATGTTCCCGGCATTGCCCGACGCCCACATTGAGCTCATCGACGGCCCCTACCTCGCGCTGGACGGCACTGGCGTGGCAGCGCGCCTGCGCATCAGCGGCACGATGACCGGCCCGCTGGCGCCCCCGGGGTTTGCACCCACTGGCGGACGCCTGAGCTTCGACACAGCGGAGTTTTCGCACTTCGAGGGCGGGCTGTTGGCGCGCCACACCGTGGTGTTGAACATGCTGGATCTGGCGCGGCAGATCGGTGCCGTGCCACGGGCGGGAACGCTTGGCGACCGGGCCGGCGTCTGGCTGCAGCACGTGGCCGCCTTCTGGGCGCGGGCACGCCAAGCTTGATCGTCACCGCAGCCATTCACCTTCAAGGAGATCGAAGTGAAGTGGGGCTTCTTGGCATCGTGTCTGGCGCTGTTTGTTCTGACCGCGGCCGCGCCCATGGCGTCGGCGACGAGCGACGGCGCGCTCGTGCTGCGCAACGTCACCATCGTCGACGTCGAGCACGGCCGCCTCACGCCGCAGCGCGACGTTGTGATCGTTGGCGACCGGATCGTCGGCATCCAGGCCGGGGGTACGGCGCGGGCACCGAAGCAGGGTCGCGTGCTCGACGGCAACGGCAGGTTCCTGATGCCAGGCCTTTGGGACTTCCATGTGCATGTGTTCAGTGCGCCGGGCGAGGAGGACTTTGCGCTGCCGCTGTACATCCTGAACGGCATCACCGGGGTACGCGATGCGGGTGCGCTGCGCACGCTGCCCGAGCAGCAGCGCGTCGCCGCGGCCATCGAGCGCGGCGAGCGTGTGGGCCCGCGCCTCGTACTGGCGGGCGCACTGATCGACGGCCCGCCCGGCTCTTGGCCGGGCCAGATGGT
>JBBSCX010000572.1:0-1511 GCA_038249905.1 Burkholderiales bacterium | reverse complement strand
CTGCCGGAATTTTTGGCGCGCCGAGCTTCACTGTCGACGGCGAGCTGTTCTGGGGCAACGACCGCCGCGGGCAGCTGGAGCGCTGGCTGTCCGCCGGCCCTTTCTGAGTGGCCTGGCGGACTTCCTGTGTCCGGCCTGTGACCTGTTTGTGCCGTGCCTTTGCCCACCCGCCCCGATACATAGAATTCTCCGCCGTTGACGTGCACGTCAACCGACCGCTGCCGAGGTGAACGCATGCCCGTCCTGAGCTCGACCCTGAATCCGCGCAGCCCCGCGTGCCAGGCCAGTGCCGCAGCGATGCGCGCGCTGGTGGCCGAGCTGAATGCGCGCTTGGCCAAGGTGGCGGCCGGCGGCGGTGAGGCGGCGCGGGCCAGGCATGTCGCGCGCGGCAAGCTGCTGCCGCGGGAGCGGGTGGAGATGCTGCTCGACCCCGACACGCCCTTTCTCGAGCTGGCCCCGCTGGCGGCACTGGACGTGTACGACAACGCCGCGCCGGGCGCGGGCCTGATCACCGGCATCGGCCGTGTCAGCGGCGTCGAATGCCTGATCGTGTGCAACGACGCCACCGTCAAGGGCGGCACCTATTACCCGCTGACGGTGAAGAAGCACCTGCGGGCGCAGGAAGTGGCGCAGGAAAACCGCCTGCCCTGCATCTACCTGGTGGACAGCGGCGGCGCCAACCTGCCGAACCAGGACGAGGTCTTCCCCGACCGCGACCACTTCGGCCGCATCTTCTACAACCAGGCGCAGATGTCGTCGCTGGGCATTCCACAGATCGCGGTGGTGATGGGTTCGTGCACCGCCGGCGGTGCCTATGTGCCGGCGATGAGCGATGAGGCCATCATCGTGAAGAACCAGGGCACGATCTTCCTCGGCGGCCCGCCGCTGGTGAAGGCCGCCATCGGCGAGGTCGTCAGCGCCGAGGACCTGGGCGGCGGCGACGTGCACACGCGGCTGTCGGGCGTGGCCGACCATCTGGCCGACAACGACCTGCACGCGCTGGCCATCGCCCGGCGCAGCGTGGCCACGCTGAACTGGAAGAAGGCGCAGCCGCTGGCCCTGCTGCCGCCGCGGCCACCGGCCTACGACCCGGCTGAGCTGCACGCCGTGATCCCGGTCGACGCGCGCAAGCCCTTCGATGTGCGCGAGGTCATCGCGCGCATCGTCGACGGCTCGGAGTTCGACGAATTCAAGGCGCGCTACGGCAGCACGCTGGTGACCGGCTTCGCGCACATCGAGGGCATGCCGGTGGGCATCGTCGCCAACAACGGCATCCTGTTCGGCGAGAGCGCGCAGAAGGGCGCGCACTTCATCGAGCTGTGCTGCCAGCGGCGCGTGCCCTTGGTCTTCTTGCAGAACATCACCGGCTTCATGGTCGGCCGCAAGGTCGAAGCCGAGGGCATTGCCAAGCACGGCGCGAAGATGGTGACGGCGGTGGCCACGGCCACGGTGCCCAAGTTCACGGTCATCATCGGTGGCAGTTTCGGCGCCGGCAATTACGGCATGTGCGG
>JBBSCX010000571.1:0-1520 GCA_038249905.1 Burkholderiales bacterium | reverse complement strand
GACCGGGGCACTGGCCGGTGCGGTGGCGGCAACGCATGTCGAGACCGATGTCGAAGGCCGTGCTGCAATGCCTTTGTCGGCTGACGGCAGCCTGGAAGTGCGCTTCACGCGTCAGCAACTGCGCACGGTGCGGCTGCTGCTGGATCAGCCAGGCATGCCGGCGACAGGTGCGGGTTCGGCCGCCCGGCGATGAAACCGTAGACGCGGTACCGCGTCAGTCCCAGCCGGGCAGGTCGGCGCGACGCGGCATGGCAGCTTGCGCGCCGCGGCGCGCAACGCTGAAGGCGGCCGCACGCTGCGCCAGATCGATGGCCTGCGGCAGGCGGTGGCCGCTGACCAGCGCCGCTGCCAGGCTTCCGACGAAGCAGTCGCCTGCGCCGGTCGTGTCGAGTACAGAGGTCGGGCAGGCGGGGCTGTGCAGCGTGCCTTCTTCGCTGGCGAGGACGGCACCGTCGCCGCCGCAGGTGACGATGACGCGCCCCGCGCCTGCAAGGCGCAAAGCCTTGGCATGGTCAGCGGGGCCGCGCAAAGCCACAGCGTCTGGCAGCGCAGCGCACAGTGCCGCAGCCTCGTGTGCGTTCGGCACCAGCAAGTCGACTAAGTGCAGTAGCGCTGCGGGCAAGGGTTGCGCCGGTGCCGGATTCAGCAGCAGCGGCACACCGTGGCGCCGCGCCAGTCCGGCGACGTGCAGCACGCTGACCAGCGGCGACTCGAGCTGGCAGACCACCAGCGCAGCACCGTCGAACAAGTGCGCCGCGGCGTCGATGTACGCCGGCGTCAACGCCAGGTTGGCGCCAGGCGACAGTGCAATGCAGTTCTCGCCTGTCGCGTCGCTCAACACCATTGCTACGCCGGTAGATTTCCCCGGGCAGCGCTGCAGGTGGCGGATGTCGATGCCTTCGGCTCGCAGCGTGGCTGCGGCCAACTCGCCGAAGGCGTCGTCGCCGATGCGCCCGATGAAGGCGACCTCGGCGCCCAGCCGCGCGGCGGCCACGGCCTGGTTGGCACCCTTGCCGCCGGGGGCTTGCAGCAAGTCCCCGCCGAGCACCGTTTCACCCGCGGCCGGCAGCTGCGGGCAGCGCAGCATCAGGTCGATGTTGACGCTGCCCACCACGACGATGCGCCGTGCCGTGCCGCTCAACATCGCTGCGCCCACACGTCGCGGCTCTCGACGGCCAACACAATCACGCCCGCATCTTCTGCAGGATGGCCATGCTGCGCCGCGCGCACTCGCTGATGGCCACGGGGTGGTAGTCGACGATGCCCGACTTCAAGGTGTCGTTGAACCGCGCCGTCCAAAGCACCGGCAGCTTCGATGCGCCGTTCATCGCGCCCAGGATCGAACCCACCGTGGCGCCGTTGCAGTCGGTGTCGAAGCCGGCCATCACCGCCGCAGTGATGCCGCGGTGGTAATCGCCACGGCTCAGCAGCAGGCTGGCCACGATCACCGCCAGGTTGTTGTTGGTGTGGATGGCCGAGTAGTGCCCCAGCAGCGCGCAGATGCCGTCGAACACCGCTTC
>JBBSCX010000570.1:0-1525 GCA_038249905.1 Burkholderiales bacterium | reverse complement strand
GAGGCCGGCGGCATCGCCGTCTGGGACTGGGACCTGGACAGCGACCGCGTGGTGCTCGACGCCCGCATGGCGCGGCTGCTTGAACTCGGCGCCGAACTTGCCCATCAAGTCGGCAACGAACCGGGGAATGAAGCGGGCAACGAAGCGGGCAACGAACCCGGCGATGAACCGGGCGATGGGCCCACCGTGGTGCCTGCGCTAGTGTTTCGGCGGGCGCTGGACGCGATGCTTGCGCCCGCCGAAGCGCAGCGTCTGGACGCCGCGCTGATGGACGCGGTGCAGACGCTGGGCCCGGTCAACATCGTGGTGTGCCGCAAGCGCAGCGATGCCGACACCCGAACAGACGCCGCCACCGAGGCTGTCGCTGACGCCAACAAAGCCCCCGAGCGCTGGTTGCACCTGACCGGTTCGGCCCGCGCCGGCCACCTCGGCCGCGCCGCGCGTCTGGTGGGCTGTGCCTGGGACAGCAGCGCCGAACACGAATCGGCGCGCTTGCTGGCGGCCAAGGACGCGGCCGAGCAGGCCAGCCGCAGCAAGAGCGCCTTCCTCTCGCGCATGAGCCACGAACTGCGCACGCCGCTGAACGCCATCCTCGGCTTTGCGCAATTGATGCGCACGGAAGCCGAGGCCGGCGACCTGGTGCTCAAGCCGCACCGCGTCAGCCTGATCGAGACCGCGGCGCGGCACCTGCTGGACCTGGTCAACGAGGTGCTGGACGTGTCGCGCATCGAGTCCGGGCAGTTGGAGTTGAAGCTGGAGAGCTTCACGCTGGGCGAGGTCGTCGGTGAATGCCTGCCCATGGTGCAGGGCCTGGCCGAGCGTGCCGGCGTGGCGCTGCGCGACATCACCCACCACAGCGCGCCCTGCACCGTGCTGGCCGACCGCCTGCGGCTGAAGGAAGTGCTGATCAACCTGCTGTCGAACGCGATCAAGTACAACCGCCGCGGCGGTCATGTCGAGGTGCGCGCGATGGTCTACGGCGAGGGTTGCATGCTCGAGGTCGTCGACACCGGCCAGGGCCTGACCCCGGCGCAGCAGACGGGCCTGTTCCAGCCCTTCAACCGCCTGGGGGCCGAGGCCACGGGCATCGAGGGCTCGGGCAAGGGCCTGTTCGTCAGCCGCCGCTTTATCGAGCTGATGGGCGGGCACATCGAGGTCGACAGCGCGCTGGGCGTCGGCACCACGGTGCGCGTGTGCCTGAATGTGCCGCTGCAGCCCGAGGCGGGCTGGGTCGAGACGGCTTGAGGCGCGACACCGGACCGGCGCGCGTGCCCTGACAGCGCGGCGGTGCGCGCTCACCTATGATGGCCGGTTGCTCACGCCACCGACCATGCCGCTCCAGCCGCCGTCCCACACAACAGCGCAGACACCCGCGCAGACACCCGCGCAGGCACCCGCACAGACAGCTCTCTATGCGCCCGTCGAACGGCCGATGCTGCGCATCCGCGGCGCGCGCACGCACAACCTGAAGAACATCGACCTCGACATCCCCAAGCACGCGCTGGTGGTGATCACGGGGCTGTCG
>JBBSCX010000569.1:0-1536 GCA_038249905.1 Burkholderiales bacterium | reverse complement strand
GCAATTGATGCCGGACTTCTGGCAGTTTCCGACCGGCAGCATGGGCCTGGGCCCCATCAATGCCGTTTATCAGGCGCGCTTCATGCGCTACCTGAAGGCGCGCGGGCTGCTGGACTGCAGCGACCGCCATGTCTGGGGCGTATTCGGCGACGGCGAGATGGACGAGCCCGAATCCATCGCCGGCCTGACCTTGGCCGCGCGCGAGCGACTGGACAACCTGACATTCATCGTCAATTGCAACCTGCAGCGCCTGGACGGCCCGGTGCGTGGCAACGGACAGATCATCCAGGAGCTGGAAGGCCTGTTCACAGGCGCCGGCTGGAACGTCATCAAGGTGCTGTGGGGCAGCGACTGGGACGGCCTGTTTGCGCGCGACACACAGCACGTGCTGCTGCGCGCGCTGAGCCGCACCGTCGACGGCCAGTACCAGACCCTGGGCGCCAACGACGGCGCCTACAACATCGAGCATTTCTTCCGTCAGGACCCCGAGGTGCAGAAGCTCGTCGCGCACATGAGCGCGGCCGAGATCGATGCGCTCAAACGCGGTGGCCACGACTTCCGCAAATTGCACGCCGCCTTTGCCGCGGCGCGCGCGCAGTCAGCGGCCAATGCGGGCCGGCCGACCGTGATCCTGGCCAAGACGAAGAAGGGTTACGGCATGGGCGGCATGGGCGAAAGCCGCATGACATCGCACCAGGCCAAGAAGCTCGACATCGAGGCGCTGAAGGTCTTTCGCGAGCGCTTCGGCCTGCCGCTGTCCGACGCCGACCTGGCCGCGTTGCGCTTCTACAAGCCCGACGCCGACAGCCCCGAGATGCGCCACCTGCGCGCACGCCGCGCCGCGCTGGGCGGACCGTTGCCGCTGCGCAATGCCACCGCGCCCGCACTGCCGGTGCCGCCGCTGGCCGAATGGGCCAGCTTTGCCTTGCATGCCGACGGCAAGGAAATGAGCACTACGATGGCCGCGGTGCGCATGCTGTCCAACCTGCTGAAGGCGCCGCAACTGGGTCCGCGCATCGTGCCCATCGTTGCCGACGAGGCACGCACCTTCGGCATGGCCAGCCTGTTCCGGCAGATCGGCATTTACGCACCGCAGGGCCAGTTGTACGAGCCCGAAGACGCGCACAGCATGCTGTATTACCGCGAGACCCGCGACGGCCAGTTGCTGGAAGAAGGCATCAACGAGGCCGGCGCGCTGAGCAGCTGGATCGCCGCGGCCACCAGCTACAGCGTGCACGGCCTGCCGATGCTGCCGGTGTACATCTACTACTCGATGTTCGGCTTTCAGCGCGTCGGCGACCTCATCTGGGCCGCCGCCGACCAGCGTGCCCGCGGCTTCCTGTGGGGCGCCACTGCGGGCCGCACCACGCTGGGCGGCGAGGGCCTGCAGCACCAGGACGGGTCCAGCCTGGTGGTGGCGCACACGGTGCCATCGTGCGTGCCCTGGGACCCGGCCTTTGCCGGCGAGGTGGCGGTGATCATGGACCACGCGTTGCGGCGCATGGTGGTGGAGCAGCGCGACGAGTTTCATTACCT
>JBBSCX010000568.1:0-1550 GCA_038249905.1 Burkholderiales bacterium | reverse complement strand
GGCCGAGTCGAACGAACGCGTGAGTTTCCTCATCGCCGACAAGCTGCTCGAGGCCCTGCGTTGAAGCTCGCACTGGTCGAGATCGAGCGCCGCGTCGCGGCCGCGCTGCAAGCAGCGGGCGCCGCCGCGCCGATGGCACAGGCCACCGCGCGTGCGCTGGTGCTCGCCGAAGCCCAGGGCCTGGGCTCGCACGGACTCAGCCGGGTGGGCCAGTACGCCACCCACCTGCGCAACGGCCGCGTCAACGGTGCCGCCGTGCCCAAGGTGCTGCAGCGCAAGGGCGGCGCACTGGTGATCGACGCCGACGAGGGCCTGGCCTTCCCGGCCTGCGCGCTGGCCGTGCAGGAGGCCATGGCCGCCGCGCGTGAACACGGCATTGCCGTGGCCGGCGTCGTGCGCAGCCACCACTGCGGCGTCGTCGTCGACCACCTGCGCCCGGCCGCTGCCGCAGGACTCGTCGGCTTGGCTTTCGCAAACTCGCCGGCCGCCATGCCGGCCGCCGGCGGACGCCACGCCGTCTTCGGCACCAACCCGGTGGCTGCGGTGTTCCCGCGTGCGAACACCGACCCGCTGATGATCGACCTGAGCCTCAGCGAAGTGGCGCGTGGCAAGGTCATGGTGGCGGCCAAGGAGGGTCGCCCCATCCCGGCCGGCTGGGCGCTGGACGCCGACGGCCAGCCGACCACCGACGCGAAGGCCGCGCTGGCCGGCTCGATGCTCGCCATCGGTGCGGCCAGTTCTTCCAAGGGCGCGATGCTGGCGCTGGTGGTGGAATTGCTGGTCACGGCGCTGATCGGCGCGCACTTCGGCTTCGAGGCGTCGAGCTTCTTCGTCGACGAGGGCAACCGCCCCGGCATCGGCCAGGCCTTCATCGTCATCGACCCCGGCGCGCTGGCCGGCAGCGCGCACTACCTGGCGCGCGTCGAGGTGCTGGTGGCCGAGATGCTGAAGGACGAGGGCGTGCGTCTGCCCGGGGCCCGGCGCGAGGCGCTGCGCCGCCGCGCTGAAGCGCAGGGCCTGGACGTGCCCGACAGCCTGCTCGCCGCCTGGTCCGGTGCCTGAACCGCCGAGAGAACGTCGTGACAACCAAGAGACAACCACGAGACAACAAGGAGAAACAAGCCATGCAAAGACGCACCCTGCTGAAGACCGCACCCCTGCTGTGCCTGACCGGCACCGCCTGGGCCCAGGACTACCCGCGCGCTGGCGCCACGATCCGCTACGTCGTGCCCTTTCCGCCCGGTGGCCTGACCGACGTGATGGCGCGGCTGGTGGGCCAGCAACTCGGCGAACGCTGGAAGACCAACGTCGTCATCGACAACAAGCCCGGCAGCGGCGGCCAGATCGGCGCCGCCGAGGTGGCCAAGGCGCCGGGTGACGGGCAGACGCTGCTGGCCATCACGATGACGCACGCCGCCAACGTCACGCTGTTCAAGGGCCGGGCCCCTTTCGACTTCATGAAGGACCTGCGCCCGGTGGCCCTGCTGGCGGGCAGCCCGATGCTCTTCGTGGTGCCGGCAGCCAGCCCGATCAAGGACTACAAGGACCTC
>JBBSCX010000567.1:0-1551 GCA_038249905.1 Burkholderiales bacterium | reverse complement strand
TCCAGGTCTGAGATCGGTTGCTCGAATTCGAGGAAGTGTCTCTTGATCATCAGTACTCCACCGGTAGGGGATCGAGGCTGCGCCAAATGTACCAAGTGGCGACCGAGCGGAACGGTGCCCAGGCCTCGCCGACTTCACGCGCTTCGGCCCGTGAAACGGGCTCGCCACTGAAGTAGTTGAGGCTGATGCCCTTGATCAGGCCCAGGTCGTCGAGCGGCATCACGTTCGGGCGCATCAGGTGAAAGATCAGGAACATCTCCGCCGTCCAGCGGCCGATGCCACGGATGGCCACCAGCTCGGTGATGACGGCTTCGTCGTCCATGGCCTGCCAGTCGTCCTGGTGCACCCGGCCTTCGTCGAAGTGCGCGGCCAGGTCCTGCAGGTATTCGCACTTGCGCGCCGACAGCCCGGCCTCGCGCAGGCGTTGAGCGCTGTGCGCACGCACGGCAGCTGGCGCCAGGCGCATCTGCTCGCCGCCGACGACGCCGGCAAAGCGGTCCCACACCGCCTGCGCCGCCTTGACCGAGATCTGCTGGCCGACGATGGAGCGCGCCAGCGTCGTGAAGGCATCGCCGCGGCTGGCCAGGCGTGCCTCGCCGAACTTCGGGATCAGCTTCTTCAGCACGCGGTCGCGTCGGCCGAGGTGACGGCAGGCATCGTCCCAATACTCGGGGGTGACCGCAGGGGTGACCGCAGGGGTGACCGCAGAGGTGATCGCAGAGGTAACGGTCGAGGCAACGGCCGAGGGAACGGGCGAGGCAAGGGCAGACTTCGGGGCCATCGGCTTCAGCCCCGCACCCAGGTCGTGCCGGTGGGCGAATCTTTCAACACCACGCCCTGCGTCGCCAGTCCGTCGCGGATGCGGTCGGCGGCCTTGAAGTCGCGCGCCTGCTTGGCGGCGGCGCGCTCGGCAATGCGGGCGGCGATCGAGGCCTCGTCCAGCCCGCCGGCGCCGGGCACCGCGGCTTGCAGAAACTGTCGGGGCACCATCTGCAGCAGGCCCAGCACCCCGCCCAGCGCACGCAGCAGCGCCGCGTCCTGCTGGCGGCCGCGGTTGATGCTGGCGGCCAGATCGAACAGCACGGCCACGGCGCCGGGGCTGTTGAAGTCGTCGTCCATCGCGGCCTTGAAGGCCGCGGCACGCGGCTCGGCCCAGTCGATGGCTGCCAGCGCGGGGCGCTCGCCAGTGACGACTGCGGCGTGTGCCGCGTCAGCGGCGTCCAGTGCCGTGTACAGCCGCACCAACGCCGCGTGGGTCTCGGCCAGCACCTGGTCGCTGTAGTTGAAGGGGCTGCGGTAGTGCGTGCGCAGCATGAAGAAGCGCAGGGTCTCGCCCGGCGTGTGCTGCAGCACGTCGGCGATGGTGAAGAAGTTGCCCAGGCTCTTGGACATCTTCGTGTCGTCGATGTTCAGGAAGCCGTTGTGCATCCAGGTGCGAACAAATCCGGGGCCACCTTCGCCCTGCGCGCCTTCGCTCTGCGCGAGTTCGTTCTCGTGGTGCGGAAACGTCAGGTCCATGCCGCCGCCATGGATGTCAAAGGGCTCGCCCAG
>JBBSCX010000566.1:0-1558 GCA_038249905.1 Burkholderiales bacterium | reverse complement strand
GCCGCCATCGCTGCCAGCGCGCGCTGGTGCGACTGCAGTGCAAACGCGTCCTGCGCCTCGCGCGACACCTTCCACTGCGCGGCCACCTTCTCTGCCGTCAGGCCCATGCCGTAGGCGATGCCGACGTTTTCGTCCTTGGCAAAGATCTCGGGGTTGAAGCTGGTCTTGTTGCCGCCCATCGGCACCATGCTCATGCTCTCGGCACCGCCGGCAATCATCACGTCGGCCTCGCCCACGCGGATGCGGTCGGCCGCCATCGCCAGCGCCGTCAGGCCACTGGCGCAGAAGCGGTTGACGGTGACCCCGCCCACGCTGTGCGGCAGCCCCGCCAGCACCATCGCGACGCGGGCCATGTTCATGCCCTGCTCGGCCTCGGGGAAGCTGCAGCCGATGATGGCGTCCTCGATCGCTTTCGGGTCCAGCGTCGGCACCTGGGCCAGCGCATGGCGCACGGCAGCGACCAGCAGGTCGTCGGGCCGCGTGTGGCGAAAGTAACCGCGGCCGCTCTTGCCGATGGGGGTGCGCGTGGCGGCAACGATGTAGGCGTCCTGCACTTGCTTGCTCATGTGGTTTGCTCCGTTCAGTTGCGGACCGGCTTGCCCGTGGACAGCATGCCCATGATGCGTTCCTGGCTCTTCGGGTGTTCCAGCAAGGCGCAGAAGCGTTCGCGCTCCATCGTCATCAGGTACTCCTCGTTCACCAGGCTGCCGGCATCGACATCACCGCCGCACACCACCTGGGCGATGAGCGTGCTGATGTGGAAGTCGTGGGCGCTGATGAAACCGCCGTCGCGCATGTTGGCCAGCTGACCCTGGATGGTGGCCACCGCGCTGCGCCCGGCCACCGGGAACAGCGCGCGGCGCGGTGCACGCCAGCCGCTGTCGGCCATCGCCCTGGCCTGCGTGATGGCGACGAACAGCAACTCGTCCTTGTGCGCCACGATCACGTCCTCGGCCAGCAGGTAACCCAGCTTCTGGCTTTCCAGCGCGCTGGTGCCCACCTTCGCCATCGCCGCATTGGTGAAGCCGTCGATCACGAACTTCAGGATGTCGGCGTTGGCGTTGCCGGCTGAATTTGCGAACGCCGCCGTCTCGGCCGCACGGCGCGCGATGTAGGTCAGCCCGCCCGCCCCCGGCACCAGGCCCACGCCGACCTCGACCAGGCCCATGTACGACTCCATCGCCGCCACGCGCTTGGCGCTGTACACCGCCAGCTCACAGCCGCCGCCCAGCGCAATGCCGCGAATGGCGCTGACCACCGGCACCTGGGCATAACGCAGCCGCAGCATGAAGTCCTGGAACTTCTTCAGCTCCGGGTTGATGCCCTTGGCACCGTGCTTCATGAACACCGGCATCAGCGCTTCGAGGTTGGCGCCGGCCGAGAACACGTCGTCGGGCGACCAGATCACCAGACCCTTGAAGCCGGCCTCGGCGCGGTCCAGCGCCGCCTGCAGGCCCTCGGCCACGGTGGGGCTGATCAGGTGCAGCTTGGCGGTGATGCTGGCAATGACGACCTCGCCGTCCAGCGTCCAGACACGCACCTCTTCGTTGCGGAACAG
>JBBSCX010000565.1:0-1565 GCA_038249905.1 Burkholderiales bacterium | reverse complement strand
GCAGGGCGGTGTCGGTCACGGCTAGTCAGGGAAGGAAAGGGCGAAAAAAAGCGCCGCACGCGGCGGCGCTTGCATCATGGCGCAGTCGGCTCTCAGTTCAAGATCAGTTCAAGATCAGTTCGAGATCAGCTCGCGGCCACCGCGCGCGCCGCCAGCACCGGGATCAGCGCCGCGCGGTACGCAGCCGAGCCGTGCAGGTCGCTGTTCAGCTCGTCGGCCGACACCGTCGCGCCTTGCAGCGACGACGCAGCCCAGGTGCCGGCCAATTTGCCTTCCAGCTCGGTGGCGCGGAACACCCCGCCGGCACCGGCCCCCGTCACCGCCACGCGCACGGCGGACGGGCCTTTGCTGACGAACACGCCCACCAGGCTGAAGCGGCTGGCCGGCTGCTTGAACTTCTGCCATGCCGCCTTCTCGGGGATGGGGAAGCTGACCGCGGTGATGACCTCGCCTTCTTCCAGCGCCGTGGTGTACAGGCCGTGGAAGAAGTCCTCGGCCGCCAGTTGCCGGCGGTCGGTGTGCACGGTCGCGCCCAGGCCCAGCACGGCCGCGGGGTAGCAGGCCGCGGGGTCGTTGTTGGCCAGGCTGCCGCCCAGCGTGCCGAGGTTGCGCACCTGGCGGTCGCCGATGTTGCCGGCCAAGTCGGCCAGGGCCGGGATGGCCTGCTGCACTTCGGCACTGGCGGCCACTTCGGCATGGGTGCAGCCGGCGCCGATGACGACGGCGCCGTTCTCGACGCGGATGCCCTTCAGCGCCGCGACGCCCTTGAGGTCGATCACCGTGTCGGGCGCGATCAGGCCCAGCTTCATCGACTGCAACAGCGTCTGGCCGCCGCTGATGTACTTGGCGCCATCGATGGCGCCGGCCTTGACGGCATCGGCCACGCTGGCCGGGGTCTGGTAGGCAAAGCTCTGCATGTTCTTGTCTCCTTGTGGGTGCGTGATTGCAGCAGTTCAGGCGATGCCGTGGGCCGCTTTCCACACCGTGTGCGGGCTGGCGGGCATGGGCACGTCCTTCACGCCCAGGGCGTGGCAGATGGCGTTGATGACGGCCGGCGGGCTGCCGATGGCACCGGCTTCGCCGCAGCCCTTCACGCCCAGCGGGTTGTGCGTGCAGGGGGTTCCCTTGGCGGTCTCGACCGTGAACTCGCAGAAGTCGTCGGCGCGCGGCATGGCGTAGTCCATGTAGCTGCCGGTCAGCAACTGCCCGCTCTCGGGGTCGTAGCTGCAGTTCTCGATCATCGCCTGCCCGATGCCCTGCGCCAGGCCGCCGTGCACCTGACCCTCGACCACCATCGGGTTGATGATGTTGCCGAAGTCGTCGACCGCGGTGAAGCGTTCGATGCGGGTCACGCCCGTGGCCGGGTCGACCTCGACCTCGCACACATAACTGCCCGCCGGGTAGGTGAAGTTGCTCGGGTCGTAGAACGCGTTTTCGTTCAGGCCCGGCTCCAGCTTGTCGTGCGGAAAGTTGTGCGGCACGTAGGCCGTCAGGCTGACGCTGGCGAAGGGCACGCTCTTGTCGGTGCCGGCGACGCTGAAGTTGCCGTTCTCGAACACCACGTC
>JBBSCX010000564.1:0-1581 GCA_038249905.1 Burkholderiales bacterium | reverse complement strand
TGGTTGACCAGGTCGACATAGCGCCGCAGTGGAGATGTGGCCCAGGTGTACTGCGCCACGCCCATGCCGGCATGCGGCGCGGGCTTGACGCCCATGCGCACCTTGATGCCCGGCGCCATGCTGGCCTGGCTGCGGTAGATGGCGGGCACGCCGTGTTCGGCCAGCCAGCCGCCCCAGTGGCTGTTGGCCAGGATCATGGCCTCGCTGACGATCAGGTCCAGCGGCGCGCCGCGGCGGCGTTCGCTGATCTGCACCGTCTCTTCGCCCGTGGGGTCGCCCTGGGGCGATCCGTTCTCGTCCCGCAGCCGGAAGCTGTAGTCCGGCCGGTTGAAATTTTCGGGTTTGCCGCGCACCACCTCGCGCTGTGCCTTCAGCTGCCGTGCCAGGCGAAAGCAGAAGGCCAGTTCCTGCGCGAAGGGGTAGTCGGCCACGGCGTCCCCGTTCAGCGAGGCCTGGGTCACCACCTCGTCCAGCTGGTCGTGGCGCAGGTTCATCGCGATCGGCACTTCTTCCAGCCGTGTTTCGGTCCGCCTGACTTCCAGCGTCGCCTCGTCGAATGTGAAGTACACACTGACGGCCGGGCAGGCGCGGCCTTCGGTCAAGGTGTACTGCTGCACCACGGCGTCGGGCAGCATGGTGATCTTGCCGCCGGGCAGGTAGACGGTGGACAGGCGTTCACGCGCCAGCCGGTCGCTTGCCGAGTCGGGCGCGATGGCCAGGCCCGGCGCCGCGATGTGCACGCCGAAGACGACCTCGCCGCTGCCCAGGCCAGTGACGCTGAGCGCGTCGTCGATCTCGGTCGTGGCCGAATCGTCGATCGAAAAGGCCTGCACCGGGGCCAGTGGCAGCGTCTCTTTGACGGGCGGGGCGGTGAGGTCGGCCGGGAAGGCGTGGCCCTTCGGAAACTGCTCGAACAGGAAGCGGCGCCAATGGAACTGGTAGGCGCTGTTGATGGCGCCCGCCGCCTGCAGCAGGTCCAGCGGCGCGCGCTGGGCGCGCCGCGTGGCCTCGACCACGGCCTTGTATTCAGGCGCGTTCTTGTCGGGCTTGAACAGGATTTTGTACAGCTGCTCCTGCACCGGCGCCGGGCAGCGGCCGGCGGCCAGCTCGGCGGCCCAGGTCTCGACCTGCTGCGCCTGCTGCTTCTTGCGCTCGATGCCCAGCAGGGCGGCCTTGACGGTCTCTTCCGGCGCCTTGCGGAACAGCCCCTTGCCCAGCCGGCGGAAGTAGTGCGGGGCGTCGAACAGGCGCAGCAGTGCCGCGGCCTGCAGCACCGGGCCTGCGCTGGCGCTGAAGTAGTCGCGTGCCAGGTCGCCGAAGCTGAAATCGGCCTCGGGCGCAAATTCCCAGGCCAGGTCGAGGTCGATCTCGTCGGCTTGCGCCTGCGCCTGCGCCAGCAGCTCGGCCGGGGCCGGCTTGTCGAAGCGCAGCATCACGTTGGCGGCCTTGACCTTCACGCGCTTGCCCGAGTCGAGCTCGATCTGCAGCGAGCTTTCGGCCTCGGACATCACGCGGCCGGCGTGGAAGCGGCCGCCGTCATCGAACAGTGCATACATGCGCAGCATTGTCCGGGATCGGGCC
>JBBSCX010000563.1:0-1649 GCA_038249905.1 Burkholderiales bacterium | reverse complement strand
GAACAGCTGGGCCACATCGAGACCGCGGGCTGGCATCTGCTGGATCTGATCAACGACGTGCTCGACCTGTCGCGCATCGAGTCCGGCACCTTGGTCATCTCGCAGGACGCGGTGGCGCTCGCGCCGGTCGTGGCCGAGTGCCTGCGCATGGTCGAGGCCACCGCCCGCGCTGCGCAGGTGCAGGCCGAGGCCGACCCGTTGCCACCGGACCTGGCCGTGCGCGGCGATTCGACCCGCCTGCGCCAGGTGCTGGTCAACCTGTTGTCCAACGCCTGCAAGTACAACCGCCCCGGCGGCCGGGTACGGCTGACGGTAAAGGTGGCGGCCGAAGGCGACAGCGTGGTTCTGGCCGTGGCCGACACCGGCGTGGGCCTGAGTGCCGCGCAGCAGGCGGCCTTGTTCGAGCCCTTCAACCGGCTGGGCGCCGAGCGCGGCAGCGTGCAGGGCACGGGCATTGGCCTCGTCATCACCAAGCACCTGGTGGAACTGATGGGCGGCACGCTGGCGGTGGTGTCCGAGCCCGGGGTCGGGTCCACCTTCAGCCTGCACCTGCTGCGCGCCGACCTGGCATCGGCCCCGCCGGCGCCTGATGCGGCGGCGCTGGCCGCAGCCGATGACGTGGCGCGCTGGACGCTGCTGTATGTCGAAGACAACAGCGCCAATCAGCAACTGTTGGCCGAGGTGCTGAAACTGCGGCCCACCGTGCGCCTGCTTTGCGCCACCGACGGCCTGCAGGGCCTGACGGTGGCCGCCGCGCAGCGGCCCGACATCGTGGTGGTGGACATCTCGCTGCCGGGCATCGACGGCTATGCCCTGTGTCGCCGTCTGCGCGCCTTGCCGGCGCTGCAGCGCCAGCCCATCGTCGCGCTCTCGGCCAACGCCATGTCGGTGGACCGCAAGCGCGGGCTGGAAGCCGGCTTCGACCGCTACTTCACCAAGCCGCTGGACGTGTCGCAGTTCCTGGCCTGGCTGGATGAGACCACCGCGGGGCTGGGACGATGAAGCCGCACACCGACGCATCCTTGCTGCCGGATACCCGGCGCGCCGGCGCATCTTGGTGCGCTGCGCCGCTGCGGCCACCGCCACGCTGCTGGCCGCTGCCGGGCTGCCGGCGTGTCCGGTGATGTGGCGCTGAGGCGGAAGTGAGGCGGCACTGAGGCGGCACTGAGGCGGCGCTGGGTCGGTCCGGGCTTCAGTTCAGCATTCAACGATGTTGACGGCCAGCCCGCCGCGTGCGGTTTCCTTGTACTTGGTCATCATGTCGGCGCCGGTCTCGCGCATGGTCTTGATGACCTTGTCCAGGCTGACATGGTGCGTGCCGTCGCCGTGCAGCGCCATGCGCGCGGCGTTGACGGCCTTGACCGAGGCGATGGCATTGCGTTCGATGCACGGGATCTGCACCAGCCCGCCCACCGGGTCGCAGGTCAGGCCCAGGTGGTGTTCCATGCCGATCTCGGCCGCATTCTCGGCCTGCTCGGGCGTGCCGCCCAGCACCGCGCACAGGGCACCGGCAGCCATGCTGCAGGCCACACCGACCTCGCCCTGACAGCCGACTTCGGCGCCACTGATGCTGGCGTTTTCCTTGTAGAGGATGCCGATGGCCGCGGCCGTCAGCAGGAAGTCGACGACGCCACGCTCGTTGGCCCCCG
>JBBSCX010000562.1:0-1653 GCA_038249905.1 Burkholderiales bacterium | reverse complement strand
TCGACCTGCGCCTCGCTCAGCGTCTTGGGCACGCGCAGCGGCTGGCGTGCAGCCTGCAACCGCAGCGTGGGGTCGGCGTCGATGCGGCGTTCGCGCAGCGCCCAGCGGAAGTAGCGCCGAAACACCGTCAGGCGCCGGTTGGCGCTGGTGGCGCGGCTGCCCTCGTGGCGTGCGGCGATGTAGGCCAGCAGGTCGGACTCGGTGCTGCCGTCCAGCGACCGCGCGCCCTGCGCAGGCGCGGCCAGCCAGAGTGCGTACAGCGTCAGGTCGCGGCGGTAGGCGGCCAGGCTCAGCGGTGCCAGGCCGTCCTCGATCCACAGCGCGTCGATGAAGGCGTCGATGGCCACGCGTTCGAACACCACGCGGTCCATCGCGTCGGCCGCAGCCGCCCCTGGCCCGACGCCCCCGGCCGCCGACTTGCGCGCGGCCGGCATGCACTCACTCCAGCGTGAGCTTCTGCTTGGCGACCACGGACTTGTAGACCTCGAGCTCGGCCTTGATCTGCGCAGCGAACTGCTCGGGCGTGTTGCCGATGATGATGGAGCCGGTGCCCTCGATGCGCTGGCGCACGCTGGGGTCCTCGAGCGCGGTCTTGACCGCCGCGGAGATGCGGTCCACAGCCGCACGCGGCGTGCCCTTGGGTGCGAGCACGCCGTAGTAGGCCATGCGGTTGACGGGTTCCAGACCCACGTCCTTGAAGGTCGGCACACCGGGCAGTTGTGAAAGCTGCTGCGGCGCGGCGACGACGATGGGAATGAGCCGCCCGTCCTTGATGAAGGGCAGGGCCGAGGGCAGGTTGTCAAAGATGATGGGCACCTGCCCGGCCACGGTGTCGTTCAGGGCCGGGCCCGCGCCGCGGTAGGGGATGTGCGTCATGAAGACGCCCGCCAGGCTCTTGAACAGTTCGGTCTGCAGGTGGCCGATACCACCGGTGCCCGAACTGGCGTAGCTGTACTTGCCCGGGTTCTTCTTCAGCTCGGCCAGGAAACCCTTGTAGTCGCGCGCCGGAAAGCTCGGGTGCACGGCAATGACGTTGGGCGTGGCGGCGATGTTGATGATGGGCACGAAATCCACCAGCGGGTCGTAGCCGATCTTCTTGTTGATCGCGGGGTTGGCGGCGGTGGTCGAGACCGTGGCCACGCCCAGCACATGACCGTCCGGCGTGGCCTTGATCATTTCCAGCGCGCCGATCGCGCCGCCGCCACCGGCCTTGTTCTCGATGATCACCTGCTGGCCCAAGGCGCCACCCATGCGTTCGCCGACGATGCGGGCAATGATGTCGGTGGTGCCACCGGGGGCGAACGGCACGATCAGGCGCACGGGCTTGCTCGGAAAGGCCTGGGCCAGGGCGGACAGCGGCAACGCGGCCGCGGCGGTCAGTGCAAGCAGGGCGCTCAGGTGCTGGCGACGTGTCATTGTTCGAGTCTCCGGATGATGTTGAACGTATGGTCGAACGTGCGGTTGAACGTTCGATGGAACGGGCGCCTCCCCGGCGGACACCGGAGCACGTCAGGAGGTCGATTGTTGCCTTCGTCCGTGCCGCTGCCGATGTGGATTCCCCTACACCACCGGCTGGCACACTCCTTCGATGCCCGACGCGCTGCTGCTGCTGCCCGACTTCCTGCTCATCGTCTGCGGCTATCTGATCTGCCG
>JBBSCX010000561.1:0-1654 GCA_038249905.1 Burkholderiales bacterium | reverse complement strand
GCGCTGGCCGAGGCGCTGAAAAGCGGCCACCTCGGCGGCGCCGCGATCGATGTCTTCGGCACCGAGCCGCTGCCGGTAGCCGCACACTTCAGCGGCTGCCCCAACCTGCTGCTGACGCCGCACATCGCAGGCGTCTCGGCCGAGTCGAACGAACGCGTGAGTTTCCTCATCGCCGACAAGCTGCTCGAGGCCCTGCGTTGAAGCTCGCACTGGTCGAGATCGAGCGCCGCGTCGCGGCCGCGCTGCAAGCAGCGGGCGCCGCCGCGCCGATGGCACAAGCCACCGCGCGTGCGCTGGTGCTCGCCGAAGCCCAGGGCCTGGGCTCGCACGGACTCAGCCGGGTGGGCCAGTACGCCACCCACCTGCGCAACGGCCGCGTCAACGGTGCCGCCGTGCCTCGGGTGCTGCAGCGCAAGGGCGGCGCACTGGTGATCGACGCCGACGAGGGCCTGGCCTTCCCGGCCTGCGCGCTGGCCGTGCAGGAGGCCATGGCCGCGGCGCGTGAACACGGCATTGCCGTGGCCGGCGTCGTGCGCAGCCACCACTGCGGCGTGGTTGTCGACCACCTGCGCCCGGCCGCTGCCGCAGGCCTCGTCGGCTTGGCTTTCGCAAACTCGCCGGCCGCCATGCCGGCCGCCGGCGGACGCCACGCCGTCTTCGGCACCAACCCGGTGGCCGCCGTATTTCCCCGTGCGGACACCGACCCGCTGCTGATCGACCTGAGCCTCAGCGAAGTGGCGCGTGGCAAGGTCATGGTGGCGGCCAAGGAAGGCCGACCCATCCCGGCCGGCTGGGCGCTGGACGCCGACGGCCAGCCGACCACCGACGCGAAGGCCGCGCTGGCCGGCTCGATGCTCGCCATCGGCGCGGCCAGTTCATCCAAGGGTGCGATGCTGGCGCTGGTGGTCGAACTGCTGGTCACGGCGCTGATCGGCGCGCAGTTCGGCTTCGAGGCGTCGAGCTTCTTCGTCGACGAGGGCAACCGCCCCGGCATCGGCCAGGCCTTCATCGTCATCGACCCGGGCGCGCTGGCCGGCAGCGCGCACTACCTGGCGCGCGTCGAGGTGCTGGTGGCCGAGATGCTGAAAGACGAGGGCGTGCGTCTGCCCGGCGCCCGGCGCGAGACGCTGCGCCGCCGCGCCGAAGAACAGGGCCTGGACGTGCCCGACACCTTGCTGGCCACCTGGACCAGTGCCTGAACAACAACGAGACAAACACGAGACACACCATGCAAAGACGCACCCTGCTGAAGACCGCACCCCTGCTGTGCCTGACCGGCGCCGCCTGGGCCCAGGACTACCCGCGCGCTGGCGCCACGATTCGCTATGTCGTGCCCTTCCCGCCCGGTGGCCTGACTGACGTGATGGCGCGGCTGGTGGGCCAGCAACTCGGCGAACGTTGGAAGACCAACGTCGTCATCGACAACAAGCCCGGCAGCGGCGGCCAGATCGGCGCTGCCGAGGTGGCCAAGGCGCCGGGTGACGGCCAGACGCTGCTGGCCATCACGATGACACACGCCGCCAACGTCACGCTGTTCAAGGGCCGGGCCCCTTTCGACTTCATGAAGGACCTGCGCCCGGTGGCCCTGCTGGCGGGCAGCCCGATGCTCTTCGTGGTGCCGGCAGCCAGCCCGATCAAGGACTACAAGGACCTC
>JBBSCX010000560.1:0-1658 GCA_038249905.1 Burkholderiales bacterium | reverse complement strand
CCCGGCGGCGGCCAGCGCTTCGCGCATCTTGTACATGTCCAGGCCCAGCACGCCGCTGGCGAGCCGGGCGCGCTTCTCGCCTTCGAGGGCCTCGCGCCGGGTGGCGGCGTTCAGCGTCGTGGCCGCCATCGCGCGAGGCACGCAGACGATGCCGTCGTCGTCGGCCACGATCACGTCGCCCGGGTGCACCAGCGCACCGGCACAGACCACGGGGATGTTGACCGAGCCCAATGTGGCCTTGATCGTGCCCTTGGCGCTGATGGCGCGGCTCCACACCGGAAATCCCATCTCGGCCAGCGTCCTGAGGTCGCGCACCCCGGCATCGATGACCAGACCGCGTGCGCCGCGGGCCTGGAAACTGGTGGCCAGCAAGTCGCCGAAGTAACCGTCGGTGCAGGGCGCGGTGACGGCCGCGACGACGATGTCGCCGGGGCGGATCTGCTCGGCCACGACATGCATCATCCAGTTGTCGCCCGGCTGCAGCAGCACCGTCACCGCCGTGCCGCTGACCTGCGCGCCGCCGTAGATCGGCCGCATGCCGCTGTGCAGCAGGCCGACACGGCCCATGGCCTCGTGCACGGTGGCGCTGCCGTAACGCGCCAGCGCGTCGGCGATATGCGCCTCGGTGCGGCTGATGTTGCGATGGACAACGCCCAGTTCGTACATTGTCAAATCCCCTTTGCCTTCAGCGCGGCATCCAGCCGCGGGTACACGCGCCGCGCGTTGGCCTCGAAGATGGCCTGCTTGTCGGCCGCGCTCAGGATGGTGCTGGCATCGATGTAGCGCTTGGTGTCGTCGTAATAGTGCCCGGTCTCGGGATCGATGCCGCGCACGGCGCCGATCATCTCGCTGGCGAACAGGATGTTGTGCACGGGGATCACCGTGCTCAGCAGGTCGATGCCCGGCTGGTGATAGACGCAGGTGTCGAAGAACACGTTTTGCAGCAGGTGTTCGCTCAGCAATGGCTTCTTCATTTCCTGCGCCAGCCCGCGGTAGCGGCCCCAGTGGTAGGGCGCGGCACCGCCGCCGTGCGGCACGACGAAGCGCAGGGTCGGAAAGTCCTTGAACAGATCGCCCTGGATCAACTGCATCACCGCCGTCGTGTCGGCGTTGATGTAGTGCGCGCCGGTGGTGTGGAAGCAGGCATTGCAACTGGTGCTGACATGCACCATGGCCGGGATGTCGTACTCGACCATCTTCTCGTAGATGGGGTACCAGTGGCGGTCGGTCAGCGGCGGGCTGGTCCAGTGGCCGCCGCTGGGGTCGGGGTTCAGGTTGATGGCGACATTGCCGTAGTTCTCCACACACTTCACGAGTTCGGGGATGCAGCTGGCCGGGTCCATGCCGGGGCTCTGCGGCAGCATCGCGGCGGGGATGAAGTGGTCGGGGAACAGCTGCGCGACACGAAAACAAAGCTCGTTGCAGATCGCGGCCCAGGTGCTGGAGACCTCGAAGTCGCCGATGTGGTGGGCCATGAAGCTGGCGCGCGGGCTGAAGACGGTGAGGTCGCTGCCGCGCTGCTTCATCTTCGCCAATTGGTTGGTCTCGATCGACTCGCGGATCTCGTCGTCGCTGATCTTCAGCGCGGCCGCGCGCGGGCGGCTGGCCGGGTCGTTCAGCGAGGCGATCTGCGCCTGGCGCCAGGCTTCCAGCGCCTT
>JBBSCX010000559.1:0-1670 GCA_038249905.1 Burkholderiales bacterium | reverse complement strand
CAAGCACGTGGTGACGGCCAACAAGGCGCTGCTGGCCGTGCACGGCAGCGAGATTTTTGCGGCCGCACGCGAACGTGGCGTGGTCGTGGCCTTCGAAGCCGCGGTGGCCGGCGGCATCCCCATCATCAAGGCGCTGCGTGAGGGCCTCACGGCCAACCGCATCGAATGGGTGGCCGGCATCATCAACGGCACCACCAACTTCATCCTGTCGGAGATGCGGGCCAAGGGCCTGGACTTCGGCGTGGTGTTGAAGGAGGCGCAGCGCCTGGGCTATGCCGAGGCCGACCCCACGTTCGACATCGAGGGCATCGACGCCGCGCACAAGGCGACCATCATGAGCGCCATCGCCTTCGGTGTGCCGGTGCAGTTCGACAAGGCCCATGTGGAGGGCATCACCGGCCTGCAGGCGGCCGACATCCGCTATGCCGAGCAGCTGGGCTACCGCATCAAATTGCTGGGTATCACGCGGCGGCGCGACGATGTGGGCGGCATCGAACTGCGTGTGCACCCGACGCTGATCCCGGCCACGCGCCTGATCGCCAACGTCGAGGGCGCGATGAACGCGGTGGTGGTGCAGGGCGACGCGGTCGGCACCACGCTTTACTACGGCAAGGGCGCGGGCAGCGAGCCCACCGCCAGCGCCGTCATCGCCGACCTGGTGGACATCACCCGCCTGGCCACCGCCGACCCCGACCACCGCGTGCCCCACCTGGCCTTCCAGCCCGGTGAACTGGCGGACACGCCGATCCTGCCCATCGCCGCCGTCATCACCAGCTTTTACCTGCGGCTGCAGGTGGCCGACCAGGCGGGGGTGCTGGCGCGCATCACGGGCATCCTGGCCGAAAACGACATCAGCATCGATGCCGTGCTGCAGCGCGAGAGCGCCGAGGGCGAAAAACATACCGACCTGATCATCCTGACCCACGACACCGTCGAAGGCCGCATGCAGGCCGCCCTGGCGCAGATGCAGGCCCTGCCGACGGTGCTGGCGCCGATCGTGCGGATTCGCAAGGAAGAGCTGAGTTGAATTACGGGTTGAAGTACGGGTTGAAGTACACGAGCACCCGCGGCGACACCACCCCCCGCGGCTTCTGCGACATCCTGCTCGAAGGCCTGGCCCCTGATGGCGGCTTGTACCTGCCCACGCACTACCCGAAGGTCGATGCCGCGACGCTGCAGCGCTGGCGCGCGCTGCCCTATGCCGAACTGGCCTTCGAGATCCTGTCGCTTTACATCGACGACATCCCGCCAGCCGACCTGCAGCGGCTGTGCCACGCCACCTACACCGAGGCCGTGTTCGGCACGCCGCAGATCGTGCCGCTGAAGCCCATCGGCGGGCCTGAGGAGGCGCTTTATCTGCAAGCGCTGTCCAACGGCCCCACGCTGGCCTTCAAGGACATGGCGATGCAGCTGCTGGGCCAGCTGTTCGAATACGAACTGGGCCGCCGCGGGCAGACGCTCAACATCCTGGGCGCGACCAGCGGCGACACCGGCAGTGCGGCCGAGTACGCGATGCGCGGCAAGCGCGGCGTGCGTGTCTTCATGCTCAGCCCGCACGGCCGCATGAGTGCCTTCCAGCAGGCGCAGATGTTCAGCCTGCAGGACGCCAACATCCACAACATCGCCGTCGAGGGGGTGTTCGACGACTGCCAGGACATCGTCAAGGCGGT
>JBBSCX010000558.1:0-1677 GCA_038249905.1 Burkholderiales bacterium | reverse complement strand
GTCGGTGACGGCCGCGCCAGCAGCGACTGCAGCGGCAGCACAAGCGGCTGCCAGGACCGGCCAGCGCCCGCCGCGCCATCGGATGCAAACGGACGTCAACGGACGTCAACGATTCAAACGCGGTCTGACGGTGTTCAGGCGCGCAGGCGTTCAGGCGTTCAGGCGGTCAGGCGTGCAGCGCCAGACGCGGGCCCTGCGCCGGTCGCGGCGACTGAGTTGCCGGCCCGACGGCCGCACGCCCCGCCGCGCCGCGCCGTGCCGACGCCCCGTCCACCGCGCCTGCCGCGTCCAGCATCTGCAGCACCAGCAGGCGCATCGCGGCCCAGGGCTCCTGCGGCCAGTCGGGCTGCTTCAGCCCCTTCAGCACGCCGTCGCACACGCTGGCGGCGTCCAGCAATTGCGCCAGCTGCGGGCCCGCCAGGCGCGGCAGCACACGCTCGAAGAGCTTTTCCTTCGCCCCCCAGGCGCGCGCTTCTTTCAGCGCCATCGGCATCGGCTTGCCCTGGTCCAGCGCGGCGCGGGCGCGGGCGAGCGTGCGCAGGTCTTCGGCCAGCGCCCAGTGCAGGGGCACGGCCGCCTCGCCCTCGGCACGCAGGCTGTCCAGCATGCGCAATGTGCGCGCCGCGTTGCCGGTCCACAGCGCCTGCACCAGGCCGGGCGTGTCGAAGCGGGCGACGTCCAGCACCGCGGCCTCGATCTGCTCGAAGCCGATTTCACCGGCCGGGTACAGCAGGGCCAGCTTCTGCAGTTCCTGGTGCGCGGCCAGCAGGTTGCCTTCGATGCGCTCGGCAAAGAAGGCCAAACTGCGGTGCCCTTCGTCGCCCGCGGCCACACGCTGGCCCTGGCGCGCCAGACGCTGGGAGATCCAGGCCGGCAACTGGTGGCGTTCCAGCGCCTGCAGTTCGGTGCAGGGCCCTGCCGCCACCAGGGCCTGGAACCAGGCTGCCTTGGTCTGCTGCCAGTCCAGCTTGGGGCAGATGACCAGCGTCAGCACCTCGTCGGACAGCAGCGCGCAGTAGCGTTGCAGCGCCTCCGACCCGTCCTTGCCCGGCTTGCCCGAGGGGATGCGGATCTCGATCAATTGCTTGTCGGCAAACAGGCTCATGGCCTGGGCCGCGCCCAGCACCGCGCTCCAGTCGAAGTGCGCGCCGCTGACGGTGAAGACCTTGCGCTCGGCATAGCCTCCCGCACGGGCCGCGGCGCGGATGGCGTCGGCCGCTTCCTGCGCCAGCAGCGGTTCGTCGCCATGCAGCGTGTACAGCCGGTCCAGGCCACGGGCCAGGCGGACGGGCAGGGCATCGGCGCGCAGTTGCATGGGTTGGCGGCTGCAGCGGACAGCTACAGCGTGATCGCGGCCAGGCGGCGCAGCACCTGGCCGACGATGTCGGCCTGCATCTCGCGGAACAGTTCGGCCTCTTCCTGCTCCTTGGCCAGGGCCGCACTTTCGCGGTAGCTGAGGTCGCGTGTCAGCAGCAGTTCGACTGGAGCGATGAGTTCGCGGCCGCCGGGGGTCTCGGCACGGAAATCGAAGACCAGGCGCAGCTGGATCTCGCGCACTTCGGCGGCCGAGGTGCTGGCGACCACACCGCGGTCGCGGCGGTCGTTCAGGGCCACCAGCACGACCTCGGCCCGCGCCGGGTCGTCGCGCAACAGCACCTGGGTGGCAAGTTGGCGGCG
>JBBSCX010000557.1:0-1679 GCA_038249905.1 Burkholderiales bacterium | reverse complement strand
GGCGACCTGCTGGCGCGGCTGGCGCAGTACGGCATCATGAGCTTCGTCGTGCTGCTGGCCATCGACCACCTCGACATCGGTGGCGGCCTGATCCAGCAGACCTTCCTGATCCTGCTGGCCGGCGTCGTCTTCGCCGGCGCACTGGCGCTGGGGCTGGGCGCACGCGACCGCGCGGCGCAACTCATCGAACGCTGGTTTCCGGGCGATGAGCCGACCCGCAAGGGCAGCCAGTGATGTCAAGCCGCGGCCCGATCGACGCGGTCTGGCCCGGGCGCCCGTTCCCGCGCGGCGCCAGCTGGGACGGCCTGGGTGTCAATTTCGCGCTCTTCTCCGAACACGCCGAACGGGTAGAACTCTGCTTGTTCGACGCCCGCGGCCGCCAGGAGGTGCAGCGGCTCGTGCTGCCCGAGCAGACCGACCAGGTCTTCCACGGTTACCTGCCGCAAGCGCGCCCCGGCCTGCTCTACGGCTACCGCGTGCACGGGCCCTACCGGCCGCAGGACGGGCATCGCTTCAACGGCTACAAGTTGCTGCTCGACCCTTATGCGCGCAACATCGTCGGCGGCCTTCGCTGGCACGACGCGTTGTTCGGCTACCGCATCGGGCACGACGACGGCGACCTGTCGTTCGACCGCCGCGACAGCGCGCCCTACATGCCGCGCTGCAAGGTCGTCGAGTCGGCGTTCAGCTGGGGCGACGACCGCCGTCCCGCCGTGCCCTGGCACGAGACGGTGATCTACGAAGCGCATGTGCGCGGCCTGACGATGCGCCACCCCGGCGTGCCCGAGGCACTGCGCGGCACCTACGCCGGACTGAGCTGCGCCCCCGTCATCGATCACCTCCAGCGCCTGGGGGTGACGACGCTGGAATTGATGCCGGTGCACGCCTTCATCGACGACCGCCATCTGCTGGAGCGGGGCTTGAGCAACTACTGGGGCTACAACACCATCGGCTACTTCGCACCTGTGCACCGCTACAGCGCCTCGGGCAAGGTCAACGAATTCAAGACCATGGTGCGCACGCTGCACGCCGCCGGCATCGAGGTCATTCTCGATGTCGTCTACAACCACACCGCCGAAGGCAACGAGTTCGGACCCACGCTGTCGTTTCGGGGCATCGACAACGCTTCGTACTACCGGCTGGTGCCCGACGCGCGGCGCCATTACCAGGACTTCACCGGCTGCGGCAACACGCTGGACATGCAGCACCCGCGTGTGCTGCAGCTGCTGATGGACTCGTTGCGCTATTGGGTCACCGAAATGCACGTCGACGGCTTCCGCGTCGACCTGGCCTCGGCGCTGGCGCGCGAACTGTTCGCGGTCGACCGCCTGAGCGCCTTCTTCGACGTGCTGCGGCAGGACCCGGTGCTGGCGCATGTCAAGCTGATCGCCGAGCCCTGGGATCTCGGCTCCGGCGGCTATCAGGTCGGCAACTTCCCGGTCGGCTGGACCGAGTGGAACGACAAGTACCGCGACACCATGCGCGCCTACTGGAAAGGCGACGGTGGCCTGATCGGCGAATTCGCACAGCGCCTGACCGGCAGCAGCGACCTCTACAACCGCAGCGGCCGCCGGCCCCACGCCAGCATCAACTTCATCGCCGCGCACGACGGCATGACGCTGGCCGACGTGGTCTCGTACAACGACAAGCACAACCAGGCCAATGGCGAGGACAACCGC
>JBBSCX010000556.1:0-1692 GCA_038249905.1 Burkholderiales bacterium | reverse complement strand
GGCGGTGACGTACGACGTACGTTCTACAACTTGTCTCGCCAGGTCGGGCTGCGCGGTAAGAATGACAGCCACGGACCGCGGCTGCACGATTTTCGCCATCGATTTGCCGTCGAGACGCTGATCGGCTGGTATCGAACGGGCGAGTCTTTTCCAATGCAGGTATGAGCCTGGAGCGCCCTGAGATCGACGACGCGAAGTGAGTCGATCCGTTGTAAGTCTGGCCAGTGTATTGGGGCCCGGTTTTTGGGATTCATCAACCGTGGTCGAGGGCTGTGGGCATGTGGGCGAAGGCGCGGGCGGTGGGCAACGCGCAGCGTTGTCCACGGGCTGCGCCGGTGCGCGCTAGCGCATCGTCCACATGTCCACAGCCCTGCGCCGCCAGCGCGGGTCTGGCCGCGTCAGCCCGTGCGGGTGGCTGCCCGCCTGAACAGCGCCAGGCGGGCCTCGTTGAGTTCCTCGGCGGCCTGCACATCGGTCAGTGCCCGCGCGAGCTGCTGCAGCCCCAGCAGTGTGACGCCGGGCCGCAGGAAGCTCGCCGCCTCAGGCAGGCTGGCCAGCTTGTCCAGCGGCGTCATCGCATCGCGCGGGCGGTACACGCGCTTGATGCGCCCGGGCTTCTTGGGGTCGGCCAGTTCGGTGGCAAACAGGCAGGGCCTGTGGAAGTTCAGGAAGGGATTGAGGTACTCGCGGCAGTAGGTGTCGAAGCGGGCGGCATGGCGGCGGTGGATGTGCTCGTAGCCGAACTCCTTGCGCACCACGGCGCCGTTCTTGGTCTCGGCCAGGCCGTTGTCATTGCTGTGGCGCGGGCGGCTGCGCGTGAATTCGATGCGCAGCTTCTCGAGCAGCCGCGCCACCTTGTGGTTGACGTACTCGCTCCCGTTGTCGGCGTGGAAGCCGAGGATCAGAGTAGGAAACTGCGCCAGCATTTCCTCGATCACGCTGAGCAGGTGTGCCTCGGAGATCGTCTGCACGCTGGCCACCACCTGCCACTGGGTGACGCAGTCCACCGCGTTGATGTGGTACAGCCCCTTGACGCCGTCCAGGTCGCCCTGGTGCACGCTGTCGATGCGGATGAAGCCCGGCCGGCCCTCGGGCGCCGGCGCCTTGCGCACGCCGATCTGGGTGTTCTTGCTCGGCTGGGTCTTGGGCAGCAGCACGCGCTGGTTGCGGTAGCCCGCGCTATGGCGCAGGTTGTACAGGTGGCCAACGGAGATCGAACCCAGGCGAACGAATCGCTCATCACCGAATACGTCGCGCTGGCGGCGCAACACGCAGGCCGTGGCCGGACCCGACAGCGTGCCCATGGCGCGGTCCACATCGACCAGCAGCGCCACGTCGGCGGGCGTGTACAGGCGGGCAAACGGGCAACGGGGCGCGCCGTAGTTCTTGACCAGCGCCTTGCCGGCGTGCCAGCGTGCGACCAGCCGCGTGATCTGCGCCCGGCTGTAGCCGCTCAAGCGCTGCAGATAGGCCAGCACAGGGCCGCGGTCCGCGCGAGGCAGCCGGCGGTACTCGAAGCGCCGCAGCACCGACTCGATCCAGGCATACCGATCCTCGTCGCCGGCGGCCGCCTGGAACTCCATCGCCTGCGTACCCGCCAACACCTGACGCACCTGCTCGAGCGTGCGCACTTGGGCTTCGTTCATGTCGATCACCATCGCTTCGATGATCGACCCACCCCGTCGGCGGGCT
>JBBSCX010000555.1:0-1700 GCA_038249905.1 Burkholderiales bacterium | reverse complement strand
CCCTCGCTCCACTGGATCTGGTCGGCGCGCGTGAACGCGGCGTTGATGCGCCTGACCACCTTGGGCACTGAGTCGACCGAGTACAGGCTCTGGTCGGGGTACATCTCGCCGTTGTCGTTGGCGTCGGCCGCCACCTGCCAGCCCGACAGGTAGATGGCCTTCAGCCCGGCCTTGACCTGCTGCATCGCCTGGTTGCCCGACAGCGCGCCCAGGCTGTTGATGAAGGGCTCGCTGTGCAGCAGCGACCAAAGCTTCTCGGCACCGCGCTGGGCCAGCGTGTGCTGCACCTGCACGCTGCCACGCAGCCGCACCACGTCGGCGGCGCTGTAGGTGCGGGTGATGCCGGCCCAGCGCGGGTTCTGGCTCCAGTCGGTCTGCAGGGCGTCGGCTTGTTGCTGGCGGGTGGGGCGGTTCATGGTGGGACTCCGGTTGAAGGCTGCGTCCAGTGTCGGCGCAGCGCGGGTTGGCGCTGGCAGCATAAGACGAAAAGTCCTTCTCGCGATGACTTATGTCTTATAGAAGATAGAAGAGTCTCGTGTTCTAAATCAACGACTTGCCGCTGTATTTCATATTGCGAAGCGTCAAAGTTCCGTATAGCGGACTTATGCGGCGCTGCAGCAGAACTTTCTTCCGCATTGCGGAAGTCGTCTGTCGTCATGCGGGAACCGGCTCGATCGCGCCCGCGGCATCGTCAAACGCTGCGTTCGCGGCAGCCCTCAAGCCAGCGTGTGTACAGGTTCGCAGCCAGCGCCTGCTGCGCCGGCAGTGCGGTGTCTGCCTCCGCCAGCATCGCCATGCCGTCCTGCACGGAGTCGGGGTATTGCGCCAGCTGATCCAGATACTCGGCGGTGCGATCGGCCGCCCACAGTTGCAGCTTGGCGGCATCGAGCTCGACATGGAACTGCATCGCCAGATGCGGCCCCAGCGCAAAGGCCTGGTGCGGGCAGGCGGCGGTCGAAGCCAGCAGCTGCGCGCCCGCGGGCAAGGAGAAGCTCTCGCCATGCCAGTGAAACACGCGATCTGGCGGTGATGTGCCGAACCAGTGCCGTGCCGCCGCGCTGCCCGCCACCTGCCAGCGCTGCCAGCCGACCTCCGGCCGCGGCGACGCGCCCACCGTGCCACCCAGCGCCCGCGCCATCAGTTGCGCGCCCAGGCAGTGGCCGACGATGGGGACGCCTTGCGCCACGGCAAGCCGCACCAGGCCCTCAGAGGCGCGCAGCCAGGCGCGGTCGTCGTTGGCGCTCCACCAGCCGCCCAGCAGTGCCAGCGCCGCATGGTCGCGCAGGTCGGCGGGCAATGTGTCGCCGGCCTGCGCACAGCGCAGGTCCATGGCCACGCCCTGCGTCTGCAGCCAGGTGGCCAGGAAGGCCGGACCGTCTTCGGCCACTTGTTGCAGCACCAGCACCGGTCGATCAAATGGCCACACGAGAATGCTGCCGGCTTGAGCGGCGAGCGCGGCGTCGGGCGGTGCGTCATGGCTGGCGTCGTGTGGGGCGTCGTGTGGGGCGTCGTGTGGGGCATGAGGCATGGCTGCTTATGATCCCTCAGCCTGGCTGTCTGCTGTGCCTGCATGGCCTGCCCGCCTGTTTTTCGGCCTGCCCTTTCGCCTGCTCCTCCGCCCACCCCCGTGCCATGACCGCTTTCGCCTACCTGTCCGACCAGCGCTTTCTGCGCGCCGCGCCCGCCGCCGACGCGCGCTT
>JBBSCX010000554.1:0-1700 GCA_038249905.1 Burkholderiales bacterium | reverse complement strand
CTGCGCCTGGCCACGGGCAGTGCCACCGACCGGGTCTCGACCAACCAGACCCTGGGCCAGAACTTCAATCGCTACAGCTTCCTCGTCGACCAGGCCTGGCTGCGGCTGGACCCGGTGCCATGGTTCAGCGCCAGCGCCGGGCGCATGCCCAACCCATGGCTCAGCACCGACCTGGTCTGGAACGAGAGCCTGAGTTTCGAAGGCGTGGCTGCCACGGTGCGACTGCCGGCCTCGCCCGAGGCCCGCTGGCTGCCCTTCGCGACGGTGGGCTACTTCCCGGTGCGCGAGGGTGCACCGCCGCGCCGGGGGCGCAACATCGTGGGCGCCCAGGTGGGCGTGCAATGGGAAGCCAGCGAACGCACCCGCGTGCGGATGGGGTTGGCGCAGTACCGCTTCCGCTACTTCGAAGGCGTGATCGATGGCGACTACAGCGCCGTCACCGGCCCCGGCGCCAGTTATGGCCAGTACGAGTACGAAGCCGGCCTGCGCCAGCGCGGCAACACGCTGTTCCTCACCAACAACCCGCTCGAGATCGCTGCCGGGCTGACGCTGGACAAGGCACGCTGGGGTCTGGCCTCGCGCTTCCAGCCCTGGGCGCTGACGGTGGCGGCGCAGTGGTCGCACTTCGCGCCGGTGTTCGTGGGCCTGTCGGCCGAGGTGGTGCGCAACGAAGGCTATGACCGCGGCGAGATCGCCCAGCGGACCGGGGGCCTGTACCTTGACGATGCGCGTGTCTTCGGCGTCGGCGCGCGGCTCACGGTGGGTGCACAGGAAGTGCGAGATCGCCAGCAATGGCAGGCCTCCGTGGCCTATCGTTGGCTGGGCAGCGACGCCGTGCCGGATGCCTTCGTCGACAGCGACATCGGCCTGGGCGGCACCAACGTGCGCGGCCTGTCGGTCGGCCTGAATCTGGGCCTGGCTCGTGACACCGTGCTGGGCGCACGCTGGCTCAGCGGCCGCACCATCAGCAGCCCGACGGTGCGCGGGGGCAGCGGTGACCGCTTCAGCGTCGACAGTCTGCAGGTGGACCTGAATGTGCGCTACTGAGTCCGGGAAGTCCGGGCGCTTCCAGCGATCCGCCCGATCCGCCCGATCCACCCGATCAGCCCGCTGGGCCCGGCTGGGCCTGGTGGCGCTGCTGTCCTCGACACTGGCCCTCAGCGCCTGGGCTCAACAGGCGCCGACACGCGAGCAGGAACAGATACGCCGCCTGCGCATGCAACTGCAGCAGTTGCAGCAGGAACTGGCCACGGCGCGGCAGGGCGAGGCTGCAGCGCGCTCCGCAGCCTCGATCGACCTGGACGCGGCGCGGGCCGAGGCGCAGCGTGCGCAGCGGACCGCCGTCGGCAGCAGTCGGCGCCTGGCCGAACTCGAGGCCGAACAGACCCTTGCGCGCGAAGCAGCAAGCGCCTCGCGAACCCAGCTCGAACAGCGCACCGGCGAGCGCGAGCAGGCACGACAGGCCCTGGCCGAAGCCCGTGAACAGTTGGCCCGGCGTGACCAGCGCCTGGCTGCGGGCGAGCGCAGCGCCGATGCGCTGCTGACCCGCTACCTGGCGCAGAACCAGGCGCTGGACCTCTGTGCGCGCAGCAACGCATCGCTGCAGGTCCTGTCGATGGAAGTGCTGGACCGGTGGCAGCGCGCCGACTGGGGCGACCTGCTGGCGGCCAAGGAGCCCTTCGTTCAGTCGCGTCGGGTCG
>JBBSCX010000553.1:0-1709 GCA_038249905.1 Burkholderiales bacterium | reverse complement strand
TTGACCGCACTGCCGAAGAACATCGGCGTCTGCCGGCCGGCCAGAAAGGCGGCTTCGTCGAAGGGCGGCGCGGCCTCGGTCAGCAGCTCGATCTCGCCTTCGGCCTGCGTGTACTGCATGCCGAAACGTTCGGCATAAGCCGGGTTGTGCAGGCCGGCCAGGATCTCGTCTGCGGCCCCGCTTTTGCCTAGGACGCGGTCCTCACCCGGGCTGAACACACGCATCTGCTTTTCGCGCAGGTCCATCACGCCGTGGAAGGCCTTGCCCATGCCCACCGGCCAGGTGAAGGGCACCACCTCCATGCCCAGTTCGCGCTCGATTTCCTCCATCAGCACCAGCGGGTCTTTGACCTCGCGGTCCATCTTGTTGACGAAGGTGAGGATGGGCGTGTTGCGTGCGCGGCAGACCTGCAGCAGCCGCCGCGTCTGCGGCTCCACACCGTTGGCGGCATCGATCACCATCAGCGCGGCATCGACCGCGGTCAGCACGCGGTAGGTGTCCTCAGAGAAGTCCTGGTGGCCGGGGGTGTCGAGCAGGTTGATGACGCAGTCGCGGTACTCCATCTGCATCACGCTGGACGCGACCGAGATGCCGCGCTGCTTTTCGATTTCCATCCAGTCGGACGTGGCGTGCCGCGTCGCCTTGCGCGCCTTCACGCTGCCGGCGATCTGGATGGCGCCGCTGAACAGCAGCAGCTTCTCCGTCAGCGTGGTCTTGCCGGCGTCGGGGTGGGAAATGATGGCGAAGGTGCGCCGGCGGCGCACCTGGGTACTGATTTCGGACATCGGGGCCTGCGAAGGGCATGCCGGCGCTTGGGGCCGGCTGCCGAAGGCAGCTGCGGAGCCCGGCGCCACGGCGACAAGAAAACCTTCGATTATCGTTTCCCCACACCCATCCGACCCCCGCCATGTACCTTCCCGCCCACTTCGAGGAAACCGACCCCGCCACATTGCGCGCGCTGCTTGCCGCCCATCCGCTGGCCACCTGGGCCACCGTGCGCGGCGGCCTGCCCGTGGTCAACCATGTGCCGATGCGGCTGGATCCCACCCGCGGGCCGCTGGGCACCCTGGTCGGGCACGTGGCCCGCGCCAACCCGCTGTGGCAGCAGCCCGCGCCCAGCGTGCTGGTTTTCCAGGGTGTGCAGGCCTACATCAGCCCGTCGTGGTACGCCGCCAAGCGTGAACACGGTCAGGTCGTGCCGACCTGGAACTACGCCGTCGTGCATGTGCACGGCCTGCCGCGCTTCGTGCACGAGCCCGAGCCGCTGCGCGCCATCGTCGAGCGCCTGACCGACACGCACGAGTCCGGCCGCGCCGCGCCCTGGCAGGTGGCCGACGCGCCCGCGGACTACATCGACAAGATGCTGGGCGCGATCGTCGGCGTCGAGATTCCGGTGGAGCGCTGGGTCGGCAAGTGGAAATTGAGCCAGAACCGCAGCGGCGCCGACCGCGACGGCGTGCGCGCCGGGCTGGCGGCCGAACTTGAGGCCGATGCGCGGGCGATGGCGCCGCAAGTGCGCCCGGGGGGATGAGGCGGCGCGCGGCCGCGCACACAATGGGCGGCGCGGCCCAGATCGGCGTGCCGTCCCCGGGCCGGCGTCCGCCGCCCGCCGTCTGCAGTCCGCCGTCTGCAATCCGCCGTCTGCAATCCTTACCGGCCGCCCGGCACCGCCGCCGCTCTGGCGTCGGCCCGCCTTGCCCAATCCTGGG
>JBBSCX010000552.1:0-1714 GCA_038249905.1 Burkholderiales bacterium | reverse complement strand
CGATTGCACGCCGTCGACCGACATCAATGCGGCCTCGATCAGGCCGGCGCAGGCGGCGCAGTGCATGCCCGACATCTGCAAGGCCGACTCCGCCAGGCGGGCAGCAGGCTCGGCACCGGGCGCCCGAGTTGCGCCCGCCGTTCCGGCCGAGTTCGCGGTGCCCGACCCGGCGGGCAGCCAGCGCGTGTGGTCCTTCCATTCCAGCGGATCGTCGAGCGCAGCGGCAACAGGCTGGGGCATTGGGGGCACGGTCGGTCCGGCCCCGGCGGGGCCGACGCAATAATCTAGGCGCCTACCCTAAACACAGTCATGACTTTGATCAAGCCTTTCGGCTTTGCCAACCTCTCTGCCCTGCTGGTCTGCCTGGCGGCCACACCGGCGCTGGCGCAGACCGGCCCGCAACCGCGCCTGCCCACGGCCACGCTCACCCTGGGCATGCACCGCATCGTGGCCGAGCTGGCTGTGACTGCGCAGCACCAGGCCACCGGCATGATGTTCCGCACCCAGATGGGCGTCAGCGAGGGCATGCTTTTTGTCAACGACGATGCGGGAGTGCGCTGCTTCTGGATGCGCAACACCCTGATCCCGCTGAGCATCGCCTTCATCGACGCGCAGGGCCGCATTCTGAACATCGCCGAGATGCAGCCGAAGTCCGATGCCACGCATTGTTCGGACGGGCCGGCGCGTTTCGCGCTGGAGATGAACGCGGGCTGGTTTGCGCAGCGCAAGATCAAACCTGGCACCCGGGTGACGGGCGGGCCGTTGCCAGCCTGAGCAACAGCTCGGAGCAACAGATCGGAGCACAAGCGCGGGGCGCAGCCGACAGCCGCATCAGCAAAAAAAAGGGGCCCGCAGGCCCCTTCTCGATTCGGCTGCGCGGCAGCCCCTCGGGTTCAGGCGAAGTTGGCTTCGGCAAATTCCCAGTTCACCAGCTTGTCGATGAAGGTCTCGACATACTTCGGCCGCGCGTTGCGGTAGTCGATGTAGTAGGCGTGTTCCCACACATCCACCGTCAGCAGCGCCTTGTCGGCGGTCGTCAGCGGCGTGCCGGCGGCACCGGTGTTGACGATGTCGACGCTGCCATCGGCCTTCTTCACCAGCCAGGTCCAGCCGCTGCCGAAGTTGCCCACCGCGCTCTTGATGAAGGCTTCGCGAAAGGCGGCGTAACTGCCCCACTTGGCGTTGATGGCCGTGGCCAGCGCGCCGCCGGGCTCACCGCCGCCGTCCGGCTTCATGCAACTCCAGAAGAAGGTGTGGTTCCAGATCTGCGCGGAGTTGTTGTAGATGCCGCCGCTGGACTTCTTGATGATCTCTTCCAGCGTCAGGGCCTCGAACTCGGTGCCCTTCTGCAGGTTGTTCAGGTTCACGACGTAGGCGTTGTGGTGCTTGCCGTGGTGAAACTCCAGCGTTTCCTGGCTGTAGTGCGGTGCCAGAGCGTCTTTGGCGTACGGCAGGGCGGGCAGGATATGTTCCATGAATCGGTCCTCGTGGGTGGTGGAGATCGGTGCGAAGTCGGCGCCGATCCGGGGAGACATCGGGGAGAAATTTTGTCGCCGGCACGTTTGCGGCGCCATGCGCCGCGACGGACGCGCAATCCGCTGCGGATTGTAGGCAACGGGTCGGCCCGCCCTCGGTGCGACACGTCACACGACCACGGCGCCAGGGATGACATCGCAAAGGGCCAGACAAGGCCCGGCAGGCGGGCCTGCCGAAT
>JBBSCX010000551.1:0-1727 GCA_038249905.1 Burkholderiales bacterium | reverse complement strand
CCACACCGAGGGCCCAGACGCGCGGGCCGAGAAGGTGGACATCGTGCGCGGCGAGAAGCGCCGCCGCCTGCACAAGGCCTTCCTGCGCTGGCACGACCCCAACAATTGGCCGCTGCTGCGCGAGGCGCTGAAAACGCTGGGCCGCGCCGACCTGATCGGCAACGGCAAGCACCACCTGATCCCGAGTTTCCAGCCCGTCACCGACGGCACCTACACCAGCACGCGGCGCAAGAACAGCACGCCCGGCGGCGTGAAGACATCGGCGGTGACGGCGGGACGCGTCGCGGCGGCGCCCGGTCGCATATTGACGCAGCACACCGGCCTGCCGCCGCGGCCGGGCACCAAGCCGGTCGCAGCCGCGTCGCGCCGACCCAAGTTCAGTCCCCGCTGAGGGCTGCGGCGTCGCTGCCAGTGCGCCCCCCGGTTCAGGGGGCGCACGCGTAGGTCCCGACTGTCCGCGCACACGCTGCGTGCTAATGTGACGAGATGCGTGCGCCAACGCACATACCCAGTCACGGAGACACCATGCACACCCCCCAATTGCGCAGTTTGCGCCATGCCCTGAGCGCCGTCGCCATTGCCGCCACGGCGCTGCTTTGCACCAGCCAGGCGCTGGCCTACAGCAACGTCTTCATCTTCGGCGACAGCCTGTCGGACAGCGGCAACAACGGCATCGTTGCTGGTTTCCCAACCGGCGTGCCGCAGACGATCACCAGCGACTTCTACATCCCTTCATTGCCCTACACCCCGGCCGGCACTTACAGCAACGGCCCGGTGTGGGCCACGTCCTTCGCCAGCGGGCTGGGCCTGAGCGCTGCGCCATCGCTGGCCGGTGGCACCAACTTCGCGTTTGGTGGTGCGCGCGTGGCAGTCAATGGCAACGACGTGCCGGCATTGCCGGGATTCCCCTTCAGCCTGAACGCGCAGGTCGGCCAGTTGCTGGGCGCTACCGGCGGCGTGGCGCCTTCGAACTCGCTGTACGTCATCGCCGGTGGTGGCAACGACGCGCGCGCCGCGCTGACTTCTCTGGGCCCGGCCCCGACGCTGCCGCAAATCATCAGCACCATCAGCCTGGCTTCCAGTCAGTTCGCCACCAACGTCGGCAACCTGGTGGACACGTTGCAGGCCGCGGGTGCGCAGCACATCGTCGTCTGGAACGCGCCCAACCTGGGCGCCGCACCGGCCGTGGCGGGTCAGGGACCCAGCGCAGTGTTCCTGGGCACAGCGCTGGCGTCGAGCATGAACGACGCGCTGAACTATCGGCTGTCGTTCGAGACCGGCGTCACCACGTTCGACCTGTTCGGCCTGGTCGGACAGGTCGTCGCCAACCCGGGCTTCTACGGTTTGAGCAACGTCACGAATGCCTGCGTCACCGGCGTCTGCATGGACGCCGGCAGCTACCTGTTCTGGGACGGCATCCACCCCACCGCCGCCGGCCATTCGCTGATCGCCTCGGCCATGTTGGCCGCCACCCCGCCCATCCCCGAGCCCGCGACCATCCTGCTGATGGCATTTGGCGTGGCGGGGCTGCTGGCCTGGCGTCGCCGCGCGGTGGACTGAGCAACTGCCGCGCTCTCGCCCTGAACCGGCGCACCTGTGGGTGCGCCGTTTTTCCATGGCCTTCGGTCAGACGTCCAAGCTGTCCAGCGCCGATACCAGCGCGTCCAAGTCGGCTTCGGTGTTGTAGGCCTGCACCGAGACGCGCACGAAGGTCTGACCGGCGTGCT
>JBBSCX010000550.1:0-1733 GCA_038249905.1 Burkholderiales bacterium | reverse complement strand
GAATGCGGGGCAGCAAATCTGCTCGACAGCAAACCCGAAGCCGAGGGATCAACAGCCCTTCCAGTCAAGGAAGTGGCTCCCTCGGAAAACAGGGCAGGCCGTTTTTGGACCTGGAAGGTGGGCGAGGTTTTGATGCAAGGCGAGATTCAACACAGCGAGTGGGTGCGACGCCGTCTGACAAACGTCGCCATGTCATTCGGCGCCTGGGCCTTGCCCTGGCCCGGCGTGCCGCCGTGATCTCTTGCAGGGCGTCGTGCAAGGAGTGTCATCAACCTATGGAGTTCATCATCGTGGAATACACGAAGGAGTTGTTGTCGGTGCCGCTGGCGCAGCTGGTGCCGTCGAAGTTCAACGTTCGGCGCCACTCGGTCGGGCAGGTCGAGGAACTGGCCGCGCTGATCGAGGCCCTGGGCCTGCTGCACAACCTGGTGGTCACCGAGCAGGCGGTCGGCCGAGGCAAGTCGCGCAAGGTGAAGTTCGCGGTGGCGGCAGGCGAGCGCCGGCGCCGCGCGATGCTGCTGCTGCAGCAGCGCGGCCGCCTGCCGCCGGGCCATGAGGTGCTGTGCGCACTGGTGCCGCCCGAGCGCGCGCTGGAAGTGAGCCTGGCCGAGAACAGCGGACGCGAGGCGATGCACCCGGCCGACGAGTTCGAGGCCTTCAACAGGCTGATCGACGATGGCAAGGGCGTCGAGGATGTCGCGGCGCGTTTTGGTGTGTCGGTGTTGACGGTGCAGCGCCGGCTGAAACTCTCGGCGCTGTCTCCGAAGCTGTTGGCGCTGTACCGCGAGGACGGCATCAACCTGGACCAGTTGATGGCACTCACCCTCAGCGACGACCATGCGGTGCAGGAGCGCATCTGGTTCGATGCGCAGCCCTGGGACCGGACCCCGGCTGCGCTGCGGCGCCGGATCACGGCCGGCGAGGTCGAGGCTGCGGGCAGCGCCCTGGTTCGCTTCGTCGGTATCGAGGCCTACGAGGCAGCAGGCGGTGTGGTGCGGCGTGACCTGTTCGACGACGCACAGTGCCGCTTCCTGTCGGACCACGCCTTGTTGGAGCGGCTGGCCATCGACAAGCTGGAGTTGCTGGCCGACGCAGAGCAAGACAACGGCTGGGCCTGGGTGGAGGCTCGCCTGAGCGTGGACTCTCAGGCCCTGCGGCAGTTTGCGCCCTGCACGTATGGCACCCGCGAGCCGACCGTTGCCGAGCAGAAGGACCTTGACGCCCTGGCGCGCCGCAGTGGGGAACTGGAACTGCAGGGGGTGGCGCTGGGAGACTCGCCCGAGTGGTCGGCGGACGAGGCCGAGATGATCAACCTCGAAGAGCAGGACATCGAAGCCCGGCGCAAGTCCATCCACGAAGGCCTGAAGACCTGGAGCCCGCAGGCCAAGGCTCACGCCGGGGTGATCGTGACGATCAGCCGCGAAGGCGATGTCGAGGTGATCCGTGGGTTGGTGCGCGATGCGGACCGCAAGGCACTGGCGGCTGCGGTGCGATGCAAGGGCGCAACCGACGGTAATGACCGCAGTTGGGCCGCCGGCGCTGGGCATGACCCGGTGTCGCCCTCAGCGACGCCAGAGGCTCGATCGTCCAGTTGCAGCGAAGCGCTGACCAGGCGCCTTGCGGCACATCGAACGATGGCCTTGCAGGCCCTGCTGGCGCAGAACTCGACGGTCGCGCTGGCCTGCCTGGTGCATGTCTTCGTGCTGCGCGTGTTCGGCGCCGAGTATCCGCGT
>JBBSCX010000549.1:0-1738 GCA_038249905.1 Burkholderiales bacterium | reverse complement strand
GGCGCTCGGCGTGCTGCTGTGCCAGTTGCTCACCGGCCGCCACCCGAGCGGGCTGCCCTGGACCAGTGATCTCACGGCCTGGATGCACGCTGCGGCGCTGCCCGACATGAAGCGCCCCAGCCTGCTGGCCAGCCAGGGCGAAGACGCCGCCGCTCTGGCCGCCGCGCGCGGCTTGCCGCCGCAGCGCCTGGCCAAGCGGCTGCAGGGTGAACTGGACCAGATCGTGCTGCGCGCAGTGGCTGAAGAGCCCGGCCGCCGCTACGCCAGCGCGCAGGCATTGGCCGACGATGTGCAGCGCCACCTGCGCAACGAACCCGTCAGCGCGGTGGCCGACACCGTGGGCTACCGCGCAGCCAAGTTCGTGCGGCGCAACCGGCTGACCGTGGGCGCGGCGTCCGTTACCTTGCTGGCGCTGCTGGCCGGCGTGCTGGGCACGACGTGGCAAGCCTTGGAAGCCCGCGCCCAGCGCGACGCTGCACAAGCCGCGCGGGTCGAAGCGGTGGCGCAGACGCAGCGCGCCATTCGTGAGCGTGATTCGGCCGAAGCCACCGAGGAGTTTCTCGGCTTCCTGCTCACCAGCACCCCCGGCAAGCCCGTGACGGCCAAGGAACTGCTGGTGCAAGGTGAAACCCAGGCCTTGCTTCAATTCAAGGACGCCCCGTTGCTGCAGGCGCGGCTACTGCTGACCCTGGCTGAGCTTTACAGCGCGATCGACGAGTCCGATCGCGTGCTCGCCGTGCTCGACAGCGCTCGCCGCGCCGCCGATGCGGCCGGCCCCGGGGGAACGGGGCTGCGGGCGCTGGCCGATTGCATGCGCGCGGCCGACCTGATGATCACACCCGATGCGGCAGCTGCCGAGGCGGCCTTCGAGGCGGCCTTGCCCGTGCTGCGCACCGGGCCGCACGCAGACGCCACACTGCTGCTGTGGTGCCTGAGCGAGCGTTCCTCAAGAACCACCAGAGTCGGCTTGCCGGCAGATGCGCTTAGGCAGTACCGCGAAGCGCTGCAGTTGATGGGCACGCCGCGGCCCGGGCAGCACTCGAGGTCGCTCGCACTGCGGCTGGGCGTGGCCTGGAATGCGGCTCGGATGGGCGAGCTGGGCGCCGGCATTCAGACGCTGCGTGCCGGGTTGCAGGAGTCGCAGGCGATGGGGCGTGGCGACACCGGAGAGGCCATGGCCTGGACCAACAACCTGGCCAACCTGGAGTACCAGGCCGGCCAGACGCTTGCCGCAGTGGCTTCGTTTGAGCGTCTGCTGGCGCTGCAGGGGAATGACGCGGTGCCCATGGTCCGCGCCAACCTGGCCCAGTATCTATTCAAGGTCGGGCGCAAGAAAGAGGCGGTAGACATGGCCGAGCGTGCCCGCGCGGCGTCACGCGCAGACGGCGATCTGTTCGCCGTGGCAAGTTTGGATACGGCCTACATCGGCTGCCCGGCCGCTTTGGGCCGTGCCGTCTGCCAGCAGCGACGTGAAGCCTCTCGTCTTCACTTGCAGGGCGTCATGCAGCCGTCCAACACGATGTTTGCCGTGCTCGAACTGGCCACCGGCCAGGAAGCCCTGGCCCACCGCGAAGTTGAGGTGGCCCACCGTGCCTTCGCCAAGTCTGTCGAGATCTTCGACGCCAGCCCGCGCTTCCAGCCGACCCGCACGCTGGCAGCCGCGTTGCTGGCGCGCACCGAATCGGCGCTGGGCCGCCCGGCGCCGGCGCTGGCGCGGGCCGAGGAAGCGGTCAGCCGG
>JBBSCX010000548.1:0-1738 GCA_038249905.1 Burkholderiales bacterium | reverse complement strand
TCCGCGCCACCTATGCGGGTCGGATCGGGTTCGACGGCAGCACCGTGACGGGCGCGCAGACCGTCGGCATCGGCACCCAGGCGATTACCTTGGGCAGTCCGATCGAAGGCGCCAACATCGTCTACAGCGCGAGCGGCACCGTGCCACTGGTGGCCAGCGGCGGCAATTCCGGCAATCCGGTGGTATTCACCACCACGACCCCGGCAATCTGCGGCGTCACCGGCAGCACCTTGAACATCGCAGGCGCTGGTGCCTGCGTGATCCGCGCCAACCAGGCCGGCAATGCGAACTTCACGGCCGCACCGCAGGTCACCCGCAACGTGACCATCGTGCGTGCCGCGCAGACCATCACCTTTACCCAACCGGGTCCGGATCCACAACCGTTCGGCACCACCTTCCAGATCGCGGCCACCGGCGGCGGTTCCGGCAACCCGGTGGTGTTCTCGTCGACCAACATCGCGCGTTGCACGGTCGCCGGCACCACGGTCACGCCGGTTGCGGTCGACGTGTGCACGATTCGCGCGCAGCAGGTTGGCAATGCCAATTACAACACCGCCACCCCGGTGCTGCGCGACATCACCATCAGCCGCGGCGTCGGCACCCTCGCTTTCCCGGCGCAAGGCCCGTTCCCGCTGGCTGACGGCAACTTCACGCTGGCCTTTACTTCGGGTCCATCGACCGCACAGGTAACCTTGGTCTCGTTGACGCCGAACATCTGCACGCGCGTCAGTGGCGCGGTCTTCGCGCCGGTGGCAGCGGGCACCTGCGTGGTCAGCGCCACCCACGAAGAGGACGCGTTCTACTTCGCCTCGCCGACCCTCAAGCGCGACATCACCATCGTTCCGTGATTCAAACCCGCGGCGACCGGAGTATCCCGGTCCCCGCGGCTCCCGGCGGGCGGGCCTTCGGCCCGCCGCAGGCCCGCCGCCGCATTCGCCGGGCAAGCAGTCGTCGCGATGGCCCGAGCGGCGGGCCGAAGGCCACGCCCCATGTGGCCGCCGATCAGGAATCCAGCACGCCAGCCAGCGCCACCGGTCGCGGATCGCGGCTCGCACCGAAACGCGCAGCAAGCCATGCGGCACCCTCGCGCAACCCGTCTTCCGCGAGCGGCCACAGGCGTGCAACGACCTGCGCCGACCCATCGGCGCAGCTTTCCAGCACCACGAAGCCGGCGTTTCCGAGCATGCGATGAGAAATCGCGACGACCCGCGCTGGACGTTCGTTGCGCTCCCGCAACGTCTCCAGTATCCACGCCTGCTCCAGCGCCGGACCGGCACCCAGCGCCGCCGCACACGCTTCATCGTCTGCCGCCGGATCGACCGTCATCCACCGCGGCGCCAGCGCATGCGCGCAGAGTAAGGCCGCGACACGTCGCTGGTCGAGCAGCAACCCGGCAAAGCCTTCCGCCCGGCTTGCTGCATCCAGTGCCACACCGGGGCCGGCCGCCCATGCGCTGAAACCGAAGGCACCACCGTGCACGCCGCCGCGCAGGTAGCACCATGGCGCGCCGCCAGCGCTGCGCACGAACTGCGTTTGCGCCGGGGCCAGCAGTGCGGTTTCCAGCAGCAGCCAGATCGCGTCCAGCTGCGCATGTTGCAGCTGGATCGCAGTCAACGCACACAGGTCATTGCGCGTCATGTAGCGCGCATGCGCAACCTGCAGACCCAGCGCCTGCTGCAGGAACAGCGCGACCGCAGCACCCGCCAGACCGTGCTCGGTGAAGTCGACCTCCATGCGC
>JBBSCX010000547.1:0-1740 GCA_038249905.1 Burkholderiales bacterium | reverse complement strand
GGGCAGTGCAGTTCCTCGGCCAGCGCCTTGCGGTTGGCCAGGCTGCTGTCCATGCCCAGCAATTTCATCAGGTCGACGATGGAGACGCGCCAGTTCAGCTTCTCCGGGTGCTTCTTCGCCAGCGCCTCCAGCTGGCCGACGACATCGACCATGGCGATGGGGGCCGGTGCGGCGGGTTCAGGGCTTGCAACGGCCGCTGGTGTGGGCGCAGCCGCCACCGGCGGTGCGGTGGCGGTGGGCGCGGGCAAGGGTGCGGGCGATGGCGCGGGTGCGGCTTCGGCCTTCTTCATGCCGAGCTTTTCGAGGATGGTGCTGAAGATGCTCATGGAGGACTCCTTGCGGTTGCGTTGACGGTCGATTGTGGGCGTCGGTCGTGACCACCCACCCGCGCGCCCGGGCGGCCGGGCCGGGCTTGCCACAATCGCCGGCTCAGGAGACCCGAGCCGTGACCCACATCATCCAATCCATCAGCGCCCTGGCCGCGGGCGAGCGCATCGGCATCGCCTTCAGCGGCGGCCTGGACACCAGCGCCGCCGTGCACTGGATGCGCCGCAAGGGCGCCGTGCCCTGCGCCTACACCGCGAATCTGGGCCAGCCCGACGAGAGCGATTACGCCGAGATCCCGCGCAAGGCCCTGGCCTACGGTGCCGACATCGCGCGTCTGGTGGATTGCCGCGCTCAACTGGTGGCCGAGGGCATTGCCGCCATCCAGTGCAGCGCCTTTCACATCAGCACCGGGGGCGCCACCTACTTCAACACCACGCCGCTGGGCCGCGCCGTCACCGGCACCGCGCTGGTGGTGGCGATGAAGGACGACGGCGTCAACATCTGGGGCGACGGCAGCACCTACAAGGGCAACGACATCGAGCGCTTCTACCGCTACGGCCTGCTGGCCAACCCGGCATTGCGCATCTACAAGCCCTGGCTCGACCAGACCTTCATCGACGAGCTGGGCGGCCGCAAGGAGATGAGCGAATACCTGGTGGCCCACGGCTTCGACTACAAGATGAGCGTCGAGAAGGCCTACAGCACCGACAGCAACATGCTGGGCGCGACGCACGAGGCCAAGGACCTCGAATTTCTGCACAGCGGCATGCACATCGTGCAGCCCATCATGGGCGTGGCCTTCTGGCGCGACGATGTCGAAGTGAAGCGCGAAACAGTCAGCGTGCGCTTCGCCGAAGGCATGCCAGTGGCGCTGAACGGCCGCACGTTCGCGAACGCCGTCGAACTGTTCACGGAAGCCAATGCGATCGGCGGCCGCCACGGCCTGGGCATGTGCGACCAGATCGAGAACCGCATCATCGAAGCCAAGAGCCGCGGCATCTACGAAGCCCCGGGCATGGCGCTGCTGCACATCGCCTATGAACGCCTGGTGACCGGCATCCACAACGAGGACACCATCGCCCAGTACCGCGCCAATGGTCGCACGCTGGGCAAGTTGCTGTACCAGGGCCGCTGGTTCGACCCGCAGTGCCTGATGCTGCGCGAAACGGCGCAGCGCTGGGTGGCGCGCGCCATCACGGGCGAAGTGACGCTGGAACTGCGGCGCGGCAACGACTACAGCATCCTGAACACCGAGAGCCCCAACCTGACCTACCACCCGGAGCGGCTGACGATGGAAAGCGGGCAGGGCGCCTTCACGCCGGCCGACCGCATCGGGCAGCTGACGATGCGCAACCTCGACATCGAGGACACGCGCGGCAAGCTGGGCATCTACACCGCCACCGGGCTGCTGGG
>JBBSCX010000546.1:0-1747 GCA_038249905.1 Burkholderiales bacterium | reverse complement strand
GCTGACGACCGGCCTGTACGGCATCAACCTGATGACGGGCCAGGCGACATTGATGGGCCAGTACAACGGCACCCTGTCCGGCCTGACCGTGTCGGCCGTGCCCGAGCCCGGCACCTACGCGTTGATGGGCCTGGGCCTGGCTGGACTGCTGCTGGCGCGCCGTCGCCTGACACAGCAAGAGGCGGTCTGAGCGACCCGGCCTGGGCCGGCCGCGGCACCGGGCGTGAGCCGGTGCGAGCCGGTGCGATGCCGGTGCAAGGCGGGGCGACAATGCGGGGCGTGCAGCAATGCACGCCCCTTTTTCGTTCTCTTTCACCCGGCGCCACCCCGCCAGACCAGCTCCATGGCCCACCTCATCGTCCACGGCGGCACGCCACTTGTCGGCCGCATCGTCCCGAGCGCGAACAAGAACGCGGTGTTGCCCATCCTGTGCGCAACTCTGCTGACGCGCGAGCCGGTGCGTCTGATCGGCATCCCCGAGATCACCGACGTGCGCAAGATCCTGGATATCTTCCGCCTTCTGGGCAGCCATGTCGCGGTGGACTACGCCACCGGCATCCTGGACGTGCACCACGAGCACACGCGCTTCGACCCGGCCGAACACCACCTGCCCGAGGAGATGCGCAGCTCCATCATGCTGGTGCCGCCATTGCTGGCGCGCTTCGGCGCCGCGCGCATCGAGAACGACGTGCAGGGCTGCACCCTGGGTGTGCGCGAGATCGACCCGCACGTCGAGGTGATGGAACGCTTCGGCGCCAGCGTCGAACGCCGGCGCGAGGCGCTGGTGATGCGCATCGCCGATGGCCTGAAGGCCAACCACCACTGGCTGGACTACGCCAGCGTCACCACGACCGAGAACTTCGTGCTCTGCGCCGCGCTGGCCCATGGCACCAGCACGCTGACCAATGCCGCCAGCGAACCCCATGTGCAGGAGTTCTGCCAGTTCATGACCCTGCTGGGGGCACAGATCGAAGGCCTGGGCACGAGCCGGCTGACGGTGCACGGCGTGAAGACGCTGGGCGGCGGCACCTTCACCTTTGCCGAGGACTTCCACGAGGCCGTGACCTTCCTGGCCCTGGGCGCCATCACCGGCGGCGACATCGTGGTGAAGAACAGCGCGCCCGAGCAATTCCCATTGATCGACCGCACCTTCGCCAAGTTCGGGGTGCAGATCGTGCACGAGGACGGCTGGAGCCGCAGCATCGTCGACGGCCCCTTGCGCGTGAAGGAGCCCTTCACCAAGAACATCCTGCAGAAGGTCGAGGCGGCGCCCTGGCCCTACCTGCCGGTGGACCTGCTGCCCATCTTCGTCGCCCTGGGCGTCAAGGCCGAGGGCAGCGCGATGTTCTGGAACAAGGTCTATGAAGGCGCGATGGGCTGGACCAGCGAACTCAGCAAGTTCGGTGGCCATGCCTTCCAGAGCGATCCGCACCGCATCATCACCTTCGGCGGCAAGCCGCTGCAGGCCGCCGAGGTCGAGAGCCCGTACATCATCCGCGTCGCCATCGCGCTGCTGATGCTGGCGTGTTCGATCCCGGGGCGCAGCGTGATCAAGAACGCGACGCCGGTGCGGCGCGCCCACCCGCACTTTGCCGAGAACATCCGTCGCCTCGGCGCGCAGATCGAGTGGGTCGAGGGGGACTGAACCCGGGATGGCGAAGAAGGACAGGCACGTCAGCGAAACGCCCGCCACCGCCTGGCTGAAGGCGCGCGGCGTGGCCTACAGTGAGCACCCCTACGACTATGT
>JBBSCX010000545.1:0-1752 GCA_038249905.1 Burkholderiales bacterium | reverse complement strand
GGCGGCTTCACGCTCGAACACACCGCTGTTCGACAGCGCGCAGATCAGCGCGCCGGCCAGGGTCGACACCAGCCGCGTGGTGGTCGCACCCGGTGCCCGGCTCAGCGTGGCCGGACTGGAAGGTGTGGCGGTGGACGGAGCGCGCAACCAGGGCGTGCAGCGGCTGTTCCGCATCGAACTGGCCGACGCGCCGCTGCAACGCGACGGCCCGCTGTACCGACAACAGGTCTTCTTCGACAACCGCGATGCGGCCGGCATTGCACTGGCCGACGTCCGTGGGGCTGCCGCCGGCATCGGCTTCACTGCCGCCGAGCAGTCCACTGCAGGCGGCGCGCTGCGCATCGAGTCCGAGGGCGCGGTGGTGATCGGCGATGGAGCGCGCCTGGACGTCTCGGGCGGCTCGGTCCGTGTCAGTGCGACCACGCTGAAAGAGTCGCAATTGGTGAGGGACGGCGCCCTCGTGCTGTTCAGCGATGCAGCAGCCGGCAGCCGCTATGACGCGCTGCTGGACCAGCCGCGTGCGGTCACGCTGCCTGCCTATGACGAAGGCCGTGACGGTGGCACGCTGATGCTGGGCGGCCGACGGCTGGCGGTGGCCGGTGCGTTGCAGGGCCAGGTGCTTCAGGGCGAACGGCAGCTTGCCGGCCTGGACGCCGCCGCCCGGCCGGCGCGACTGGAAGTGGGCCGTGCGCTGGCCGGGGGTGGCGTATCGCAGGCCTATCTGGACGGACTGACCCTGACTGCCGGCGCGCCGGCTGCGCCCGACCCCGCCGCAGCGGCCTGGCTGGCCCAGCCCTTGGGCACTGATCTGCCCGGACTGTCGCCGCTGACCACGCTGTCGTTGGACCGCGTGGCCGAGGGCGGTTTCGGCCAGCTGGTCTTGCGTGCAGCCCAGGTGCAGCAAAGCGGCTACGGCGTGCTCGACCTCGGCCTGACCGGCCTGCTCGACATCCTGGCCAAGCGCGTGGCCCTGGACGGCACCTTTGTTGCCCCGGGCGGCGACATCCGCATCAGGACTGACGAAGCCGCCCCGGACTCGGTCCTCACCGGCCTGGGCGACATCACGCTCAGCACACGCACCCGGCTCGACCTGGCCGGTCTGTGGACCAACGACAGCTTCGCCGGTGGCGCGACGATGGCCACACCGGTGCAGCTGGCCGGCGGCTCGGCACGCCTGGCTGCGGCACACGATCTGCGCCTGGCGCCCGGCGCGCGCATCGATGTCTCCGGCGGCGCCCGCCTGGACGCAGCCGGCGCGCTGAGCTGGGGTCAGGCCGGCGCGATCACGCTCGGCTCGGGACGCTCGGACCTGTTCCAGACACGGCTGCAGTTGGAAGGTGCGGTGCTGACGGGCCATGACGCCGGCCGAGGTGGCGCGCTGACTTTGAACGCGCCCGGCCTGTGGGTCGGCGCTGCCGGCACAGGGGCAGCGCCTGGCCTGGCCGAATCGCCACCCGGCCTGTCGCTGGACCCGGGCTTCTTCTCGGTGGGGGGCTTCGGTCGTATCACCGTCGACGCCTGGGGCGATGTGCGCATTGCCAGCGGCAGTGAGATCCAACCCGTGTTGCAGAGCTGGCTGCCCAGCCCGGGTTATCGACGCGTTCCGAGCGCCCGGTTGGGCCCGGCCGTGGCCACACCGCTGCCGGTGGACGAACTGCTGGCCGACCGCCGGCCGGTGGACTTGTCCTTCACGGCCAGCCGTCCGGCGAACCCGGCACTGGGCATCGCGGCCGGCAACCTGGTGATCGAGCG
>JBBSCX010000544.1:0-1777 GCA_038249905.1 Burkholderiales bacterium | reverse complement strand
CACGAACCAGAGCCGGTTGGAACCTGCGAAGCGACCGTGGTGCGATGGAGGGATCACGCGCGCATTGTTGTGTCAGTGTCCGAGGTAGGCACGGCAGTGTCGCCGCGGGCTGAGGGCGACGCCATAGGGGCTCACTTCTGCACGCTGATCTCCGCGCCGGCCAGCGGCAGGCTGCTGCCGACATTGATCACCACCGGCGTGGCGGCCGTGTCTGTGGCGTCGACCGCGATGAGCTGCAGCTTGTAGGTAAGGACCACGGGCGGGGGCGGGGGCGCGGGCGCGGGCGGAGGCGCGGGCGGGGGTGAAGGTTCGGGCGCAGGCGCCGCGCTCGGCGGGGCTGCTACCTCCGGCGCTGCGTCGCTGCCGCCGCAAGCTGTCAGCGCGGTCGCCATCGCGGTCGCCACGACCAGCCAGGCGGCAGACATGGCCCACTTGCGCGGGCCGCGTGCGGCATCGTCGCGCCGGCGACGGCGCACGATGCCCAGCGCACCCAGCGCCAGCATCAAGCCGCCGCCGAAGGCCGCTGCGGCGGTGTGCACGGTGTTGGCGACATCGGCCACCACCAAGATCGCCACGGACTCGGAGAACTCCAGCGGTGCGGCAAGCGCCAGCCGCAGGCTGCCGTTGTCGGCCGTGGCCTGGCCGCGCGCCAGCAGCGGCTCGCCGGGGTCCAGCGCGCCGTTGCGGTTCAGGTCGTTGATGACGCGGATGTCGCTCAGGTCGAGATCGTCGCGGCCGCTGCCGCTGGCCTGCAGCGTGATCGCGCGCAGGCGTGCCGTGCCGTTGGCCGGTGTCAGCACCGCTTGCAGCATCGCCACGGCCGCACTGCCCTTGGGCACGGTGGCGTCGGCGGGGGAAGCCGGGCCGACAGCGGCCGTCAAGCCCACGGGTGGCGGCGGTGGCGGCGGGGTGGCGGCGAGATAGAAGCCACTGGTCAGCTCGCGGTCGCCGTCGGCCAGGATCTGGCAGATGGCCAGGTTGGGCTCCTCGCGGCTGCAGCCGGTGAAGACACGGCCGAAGGTGGCCGTGTAGCCCGGCGCCGGATTGGCGATCAGGCGCACGGTGGAATCGAATGGAAACTCGGCCCTGCAGCTGGTGGCGTTGGTCGCGCCTGGGCAGTTCAGCCGCGCCGGGTCGCTCGTGAACGTGCCGCCGGCGGCGGACCCCTGGCCATAGGTGTTGATCGACATCGTGCACAGGGTGCCGGTGTAGCGCACGGTGTACTCGGTGACCTGCCCTTCGCGGACCTGCAGAAGCTCGTTCGGGTTGGTATGCCTCGGTTTGCAGAAGCCCGTCATTACACCGGCCCGCATCTTGTAGCTGCCCACGGCCACGGCCATACCGCCGCCGGGCTGCGACAACCCGTTCACGAAGGGCAACACGAATTTGGTCGCGTCGGCGTCGAATTCGAGCTTGGCGTTGGGGCCCCAGCCGCCAAAGCTCGGCGCGCTTCTGTTCTGGCCGGGCCGGCTGTCAGGGATGAAGAAGTACTTCACAGTTCCCCAGCGCGCACGCATCGTCACGCGCAGTTCGCCATCGATGCACTGGCCTTGCGGCACGGTCGATGCCACGCCCTTGCAGCTTTCGCTCATCAACTCCTCACGCGCTGCGTCGTACTCCAGCACGACCGAATGCCTGGCCGTGCCCACCGGGAAACGCGGCGTGCAGGACAAGGGCGCGGGGCAGGTCTGCGTGCCGATCGACGTGTTGGCGTTGTTGTAGAACTCGTACACCAGCTTGGTGTTGGTCTGATGCATTTCACCGACGACTGGACCTT
>JBBSCX010000543.1:0-1792 GCA_038249905.1 Burkholderiales bacterium | reverse complement strand
TGGCCGACAGGCCGTAGCCGTAGCTCATCGTCGCCTGCTCCACCGGGCGCCAGCTCTTGTGCGGACGCAGCCGGCCCGTGACCACGCCCGGAAACTCCAGCTGCGGCTTCTGCCCGATGCCGATGGCGGTGTACATCTCCCACATCTCGCGCGCCGGCATGTCCATCGCCATCTTCACGGTGCCGACGTTGCTGGACTTCTGGATCACCTCGGTGACCGACAAGGGACCATGTGAGTGTGCGTCGCTGATGGTGGCACCGGTGATGGTGATGCGGCCGGGCGCCGTCTGGATGATGGTCTCGGGGCGCACGCGGCCGCTTTGCAGCGCCAGCGCGGCGGTAAAGGGCTTCATCGTCGAGCCGGGCTCGAAGATGTCGGTCAGCGCACGGTTGCGCAGTGCGGCGCTGCCCACCGGCACGCGCTGCGCCGGGTCGTAGCTGGGGTAGTTGGCCAGTGCCAGCACCTCGCCGGTGCGCGCGTCCAACACCACGGCGCTGCCGCTCTTGGCGTCATGTTCACGCACCGCATCGCGCAGCCGCTGCCAGGCGAAGAACTGCACTTTCGAGTCGATCGACAGCACCACGTCGCGCCCATTCACCGGCGCCGCCGGCTCACCCAGGTCCTCGATCACCCGGCCCATGCGGTCGCGCACCACGGTGCGCTGGCCGCGGCGGCCCAGCAGTTCGGGCTGGAAGGCCAGCTCGATGCCTTCCAGACCCCGGTCGTCGACATTGGTGAAGCCGACCACATGCGCCGCGGCCTCGCCGTCGGGGTAGCGGCGCTTGTATTCGCGCACCTCGTTGACGCCCTTCAGGCCCAGCGCCTGAATCTGGTCCCACACCGCTTCTTCGACATGGCGCTTGAGCATCACCGTGTGCGCCTTGCCGGCCAGGCGCGTGTCGATCTCTCGCGGATCCAGCTGCAGCAGCCGCGCCAGGGCCTTGCGCTGCGCGACATCGGCGCTGAAGACCTTGCTCTCGACCTGCACCGACGGCAGGGCCACGCTGATGGCCAGCACCTTGCCGTGGCGGTCGAGGATGCGGCCGCGGCTGGCCGGCAAAGCCTGGCGCTGAACGAAGCGCTTCTGGCCCTCGGCCTGGTAGAAATCGGCGGCCACCACCTGCACCTGCACCGCGCGGCCCAGTAGCACCAGAAAGGCCAGCGCCACCATGCCCAGCAGCAGACGCGAACGCCACGGCGGCGTCTTGCTGGCCAGCAGCGGGCTGGTGGCGTAGCTGACGCTGCGCACGCCGGGCAGGCTGCGGCCGGGACGCTGCGCGGCACCGGGAATGCCGGGATGCTCGCGGTGCGCGCTCATCGCAGTCCCCCGGGCACGGCCCCGGCGGTGGCCGAACCCGCGCTGTCGAAGACATAGGTGGTGACGGCCGGCGTGGCGCTGCGCATCTGCAGGCGTTCTCTGGCGACACGTTCGACGCGCAGGTGCGTGGCCTGGGCACGGCGCTCGGTGTCCAGGCGCTTGAACTCGGCCTCGAGTTCACTCGCATCGCTGCGCGCCGCGTCCAGCGCCGCGAACAGGCGGCGCGACTCGTGACTGCTGTTCACCAGCAGCAGGCAGCTGCCAATCAGCGCCACCAGCAGCAGGATGGCGAGCTTGCTCATGTAGCCACCGCCGCGCCGACATCGGTGCAAGCCCCCTTCGGAGCGGCCGGCCGGGGGCTCACTGGGTAACCTCCGTGCTTCGCACTGCGGTGCGAGCCCCCTTCGGAGCGGCCGGGCGGGGGCTCACTGGGTAACCTCCGTGCTTCGCACTGCGGTGCGAGCCCCCTTCGGA
>JBBSCX010000542.1:0-1798 GCA_038249905.1 Burkholderiales bacterium | reverse complement strand
GGACGACTTTGCCAAGCGCTTTCCGCCCGAGATGCGGCTGGAATTGAAGGCGGTGAAGGCCGAGCCGCGCAGCGGCGGCAAGACGCCGATGCAGTGCATGGCCGCCGAAGCGCAGCGCCTGGAGGCGGCCATCCCGCGCGGGGCCCACCGCGTGCTGCTGTCCGAGTTCGGTGTGCGCCGCACCACGCCATCGCTGGCCGAGCGCGTGGCCTCGTGGCGGAACCTGGGGCGCGACGTGGTGTTTCTGGTCGGTGGCCCCGATGGCGTGGACCTGCGGCTGCAGGTCACGGCCGAAGAAACGCTGCGCCTGTCCGACCTGACCCTGCCGCACGCCTTTGCCCGTGTGCTGCTGGCCGAGGCGCTGTACCGCGCCTGGACGCTGTCCACCGGCCACCCCTACCACCGGGAATGAACTGACAGCGATGCCGACACGCCGCCCTGCCCCGCCGCAAAAGTTGACGCCGCACACATTCATCTACCTGGCCTCACAAAGCCCGCGCCGACGCCAATTGCTCGACCAGCTGGGTGTGCGCCACGAACTGCTGCTTGCGAACATCGAAGAAGACGCCGAAGAAGACGCCGAGGCGCTGGAGGCCGTGCTGCCGTCCGAGGCCCCGGCCGACTACGTGCAGCGCGTGACGGCGCTGAAATTGCGCGCCGCCATGGCCCGACTGCGCCGCCGCGGCCTGCCGCCCGCGCCGGTGCTGTGTGCCGACACCACGGTGGCCGTGGGCCGGCGCATCCTGGGCAAGCCGGCCGATGCGGCCGAGGCCAGTGCGATGCTCGGTGCGCTGTCGGGCCGCACGCACCGGGTGCTGACGGCGGTGGCGGTGCACGACGGCCGGCGCGCACACCACGCGCTGAACCTGACGCGGGTGCAGTTCGCGCCGCTGCCGGCGGCCGTGATCCAGGCCTACATCGCCAGCGGCGAGCCCTTCGGCAAGGCCGGGGCCTACGCCATGCAAGGCGCCATCGCCGGCTGGATCGTGCGCGTGCAGGGCAGCCACAGCGGCATCGTCGGCCTGCCGCTGTTCGAGACGCGCTCGCTGCTGCGGCAGGCCCGGGTCGCGCTGCCGATCTAGACTGCGGGCATGGCGACACAGGACATCCTCATCAACTGGGCGCCGCAGGAAACGCGCGTGGCCGTGGTCGAGAACGGCGCGCTGCAGGAACTGCATGTCGAGCGTGCGCTGGAACGAGGCCAGGTGGGCAACGTCTATCTGGGCAAGGTGGCGCGGGTGCTGCCAGGCATGCAGAGCGCCTTCATCGACATCGGCCTGGAGCGTGCCGCCTTCCTGCACGTGGCCGACCTGCTGGGCCACCCCGCGACGCGCGACAACGCGCCATTGCCGCCGATCGAGCGCCAGGTGTACGAGGGCCAGGCGCTGACGGTGCAGGTCATCAAGGACGCCATCGGCACCAAGGGCGCGCGGCTGTCCGCGCAGGTGTCGATTGCCGGGCGCATGCTCGTCTTCCTGCCGCACGACAACCACATCGGCATCAGCCAGAAGATCGGCAGCGTTGAACTGCGTGAGCAGTTGCGGCAGCGCATGCTGGCGCTGACCACCGTGGGCGCGACCGATGGCAACGGCACGGGCGTGACCAACGGCACCAGCGTTGCGAACGGCACGAACGGTGGCGGCGGCTTCATCCTGCGCACCAATGCCGAAGAAGCCAGCGACGCCGAACTGGCCGAAGACATCGCCTACCTGCGCAACACCTGGGCCCGCATCCGCGAACGCGCCCAGAGCCAGCCGCCCGGCACCTTGCTGCACCAGGACCTGAACCTGGCCGAACG
>JBBSCX010000541.1:0-1827 GCA_038249905.1 Burkholderiales bacterium | reverse complement strand
CTGCCGCTGCTGCTGTTGTCGGTGATGGTGCTGCCGGCAGCGTTGACGATGCGGCCCGCTGCGGCATTGCCGGTGCTGTTCGGGTTGAGCTGGAAACTGTTGTTCGACAGCGTGGCGCCGGCATTGATGCGCAGCGTGCGGCCCTCGTCCAGGCTGAAGCCGGCGAAGTTGCCCATGCCGAGCGCGCCGTTGAAGAGGGTCTCGCCGGTGCCCGTCATCTGGCCGCCATTCAGCGTGGCGCCGCCCGTGACCGTGAAGCTGCCGGTGCCCGTGAGCAGCCCGCCCCCCATCGTGAAGAGGGCGGCCTGATGGGTGCCGGCGCCCAGGTTCAGCGTGCCGCCTGTCATTGCCAGCAAGCCAGCGGAGTCGAGATTGCCGCCCACGTTGCCCGTGCCGCCCGCCACCTGCAGGGTGCCGGCGTTGGTGATGCCGGCAGCGTTGCTGAGCGCGTGTGTGCCCGAGCTGAGGTTCAGCGTCGCCCCGGCTGCCGTGTTGATGCTGCCGCTGTGTGTGCTGCCGGCCGACAACGTGACCGTGCCGGCATTGACGTTCAGCGTGCCGCTGTTGTTCAAGGCCACGGCGAAGGAGGTGTTGCCGGCACCGGTCTTGGTGTAAGTGCCCAGGTTGGTGAAGCTGGCGCTGAGGCCGTTTTCGACACCGCCGAAGTTGTTCGAGTTGAAGGCGCTGCCGTTGCTGCTGTTGTCGGTGATGGTGCTGCCTGCGGCGTTGACGATGCGGCCGGCGCTGGCGTTGCCCGTATTGCCGAAGTTGAGCTGGAAGCTGTTGTTCGACAGCGTGGCGCCGCCCGCGATGCGCAGGACGCGGCCGTCGTCCAGGCCGATGCCGGCGAAGTTGGTCATCGTCAGCGCACCGTTCAGCAGTGTTTCGCCGCTGCCCACCATCTGCCCGCCGCTGAGCGTGGTGGCGCCGGCCACCGTGAGGTTGCCCGTGCCGGCGAGGGTGCCCCCAGTCTGGATGAGCGAACCGATGCTGGACGCGGCTGCGAACGACAGTGTGCCGGCGCTTACGGTCAGGCTGCCGGTGCCGATGAAGCTGTTGATGGTGAAACTGGTGCGCACCTCGGTGTTGAAGGCGCCCAGCAGCGCATCGTCGCCCAGCCCAGGCAGGATGCCGCCAGACCAGTTCGTCGACACGTCCCAGAAGCTGCTGCCCCCGATGAAGGTGCGCGGCGCGGCGTTGAGCGACGAGGCCCCCAGCGCCATCAGCGTGGCCAAGGCCAGGGGGGTCAGGCGGGCGCGGTGTGAACGAAACGACATGATCGACTCCGGAAAGAGATTTTCCGGGTGAACTATGCGCATGCGACCGTTAGCGGGGCGTTAGAACTGCGGCGCCCGCGCAGGAAAGCGCCCGCTGTTCATGGGAGCAGCCTCCGCTAGCTTGGGGAGGATCGTGCCGCGCGCCCGATTTCACCGGGCGCGGCGCGGTCGGTACGAGCGCCGCCGCGTCTGCTCAGGACGGCAGGAAGTCCACCGGCCAGGTCACGACCATCTGGTCGACATCCTTGGCGCCGAAGTCGAACTGGCGGATGCGCGCCAGCAGCTTCTTCTCCAACTCCTCGGCCTTCAGTTCGCTGCTGACGATGCGCAGACCTTCGATCGCGCCGCTGGGCGCGATCTTCAGCTCGAGCACGACCTTGCCCTGCAGCGCCGGGTCGTCGCGCAGCGCGCGGTTGTAGAGCGCGTAGATGGCGCCCTTGTTGCGCTCGAAAACGAGCTTGATGTCCTCAATGCTGCGTGTGGCCTTGCCGCTGCCGCCTCGGTTCAGCGTGCCGCCCTGGCCTGAACCGCCGCCGCCGCCCACGCTGCT
>JBBSCX010000540.1:0-1830 GCA_038249905.1 Burkholderiales bacterium | reverse complement strand
GCTGGACCTGCTGGGTGACCGCATGGAACTGCCGGTGGCGCAGGTGGGCGACCTGGTGGCGGTGTTCCAGAGCGGTGCTTATGGGCCGAGCGCCAGCCCGCAAGGTTTCCTGGGGCACCCGGCTTGCGTGGAAGTGCTGGTTTGAACGGCTGAGGGCGGGCGAGGGATGGTCAGGTCTCGCCGCGCCTTGCTGTCGATGGCGCTGCTGGCAGTCTTGGCGCTGTTGATCACCGGCATCGGAGCGGCGGCCTGGGCTTACAGCCGTATCGGGCGTACGCCAGGAGAGCTGATCGACTACAGCAAGCGCCGGCTGGAGGGTCACCCGAATCTGGAGCTGGTGGCACTGCCCGTTCTGGATGCCGTGGGCGGCTGGCTGGGCGAACCTGACAAGGCCACACGCGCGCTTCCGTTCATCGTGCCGCCGTTGCCACCCGGCGTGGTGACGGCGGCTGTGGGCCCGCCTGAATCGGGTGACCCTATGCGTGTGCTGGTGGGCCCCACGCGCAGCGTCACCAGCCTGGCGCTGGCAGCGCGCAGCGCACCCGACGGGGCGGTGGTGGAAGTCGACCCCGGCGACTACCTGGCCGACGTGGCGGTGTGGAACCAGCGCAAGCTGACGATCCGTGGCATGGGGCCGGGCGTTCGGCTGCTGGCCGGTGGCCGCAGCGCCGAAGGCAAGGCGATCTGGGTCATACGCAACGGCGACTTCACCGTCGAGAACATCACCTTCGCCGGCGGCCGTGTGGCCGACCGCAACGGCGCCGGCATTCGCCTGGAAGGCGGGCGGCTGGTGGTGCGCCAGTGCCTCTTCCATGACAACGAGAGCGGCATTCTCACCAACGCGGGGGAGGACATCGAGCTCGATGTCGAAAATTCGGAATTCAGCCACAACGGCGCGGGCGACGGCCAGTCGCATGCCATCTACGTCGGCGCCATCGGCCGCTTCCGGCTCAGCGGCAGCTACATCCACCACGCCAATGTCGGCCACCTGGTGAAGAGCCGCGCGAAGCGCAACCGCATCGAATACAACCGGCTCACCGACGAAAGCGGCGGCCAGGCCAGCTACGAGCTGGAGTTTCCGAACGGCGGCGTTGCCGAGGTGGTGGGCAACATCGTGCAGCAGGGTTCGGGCACACGCAATTCGGTGATGCTGTCGTACGGCGTGGAAGGCTACGGCTGGCCCGTCAACCGCCTGGCGATGGCGCACAACACCCTGGTCAACGACCGGCGTTATGGCGGCACCTTCGTCCGCGTGGCCCCCGGTGCGCAGGCGGTGTGGACACGCAACAACCTGTGGGTGGGCCCCGGCCGACTGAACCTGCCAGACGCCGCAGACAGCGCCGGCGACCGGCGTGCGGAGTGGCCTGCCTTCGTGCAGCCGTCGCGTGAGGACTACCGCCTGACGGAGGCCGCACGCGCTGCGATGGCTGGCATCGCCCCCGTGCCCCCGGCTTTGGCCCCGCGCTACGAGTACCAGCACCCCCTGCGCCTGCGCCCCGTGCCCGATGCGCCGCTGTTGCCTGGCGCCTTGCACTCGCCGCCGCGCTGAACGGCCCGCGGGTCACCGCAAGCCCTGCGCTTCAGCGCCAGGCACAGGCGGTTCAGGGATGCCGGGCGCTCCCCTTAAACTAATGGGTTAGCCTGCATCGCGCGGGCGTTGATCAGGATTCCAGCCGTGTTCATTTCATCAGCCTACGCCCAAGCCGCCCCTGCCGCAGCCTCCAGCGGCACCGACACCCTCTTCAGCCTGCTGCCGCTGGTGCTGATGTTCGTGGTGCTGTACTTCATCATGATCCGCCCGCAGATGAAGAAGCAGAAAGAGCACAAGGC
>JBBSCX010000539.1:0-1834 GCA_038249905.1 Burkholderiales bacterium | reverse complement strand
GCCAATGTCAATGGCTGCTGTGGCCCGATCGCGACGTGCGCCATTGACGTGTCGATGCGCGGCTGCGAATCTCCGCACTGTCGATCGCACCGCCCTGCCCCGGACCCCGTCCGCCGGCAGGCGGTGCGATCTTCATTTGTGCGGTCAACGAACGGAGATCACCATGAACGTCGATGCGTCGAACACCCACCCTGGAGGCCTGACAAGCCCGTCCGAGCAGACCCAGGCGCAGTCCCATGCGCAGACCCACCCGCAGACCCACTCGCAGATGCACGCAATGGGCCGCCACCGCGCCCGATTCACGCTCGAACCCCTGGCGCGTGGCGCCGGCTTCAGCCTGGGCAGTGTGCTGCAACGCGTGCTGTTGTCGTCGCGGCCCGGGGGTGGGCCGACGCTGATGGCAGGGGCCGGGGCTGGCCATCAGCAGGCGGCGAGGGCGCGGCTGTGCGTCGATGTGGTCGTCGAGCCGATGCGCGGGGTGCAGGGCAGTGAGCCGGAGCGCCTGCGGCTGGACATCGAGACCGACGGGTCCATCGCCCCCGACGAGGCCCTGCGCCAGGGCGCGCGGCTGCTGATGGACGAGCTGCAGCCCTTGACGGTCTTCACGGAGGAGTCGCCATGGACGTGGCCACCCGCATGGCAGGTCCGGGCCGCTGCGGCCAGGGCGCAGGACCTGGCGGGCCTGATGCGGCCTATCGCCGACCTCGATCTGTCGGTGCGCTCGGTCAGCGGCCTGCGGGCCGGGAACATGCACCTGGTGGGTGAGCTGATCCAGCGCACCGAGACCGACCTGCTGCGCACGCCCTACCTGGGCCGCAAGGGTGTGTTCGAAGTCAGGCACGCGCTGGCGGCCTGCGGCTTGGTGCTGGGCACGGTGTTGCGTGACTGGCCGCCGACCGGCAGCGGCCGCAGCTGCTGACCGCCTGTCGCGCGACCCGAGACCGGCGCGATCAGGCGCGATCAGGCACGATCAAGGGCAATCGGGCGCTGTCCGGCGAAGACCGGGCGAAGACCGGGCGCAATCACTCGCTGTCCGGCACCGCCGGCGGCCGGCGGCGCGAGGTCTCGCTGGCGGCGCCCACCGCCGCCAGGGTTTCCAGGTGGCGGGCCAGCACAAAGGCTTCGGCGGCGCGCACGGTGGGAATGCGCGGCCGCCGCACGCCGCGGGTCTCGACCACGCCGCCACCCAGGCAGCTGCTGTCGTCGAACAGATCGAAGCCGGCCTTGTCGATCGTCAACGGCGGATGGGCGCCGTTGGGGCAGGGCGTGAAGCACGGGAAGCGTGCGGGCCGGGCGGTGAATTGCTGCCGCGCCACGGTAATGGCGAACTCGGACATCAGCGGCTGGGGCTGCAGCGCCTGCGCACGCGCCGGCGCCGCACCGCGACGGTGGAAGGCGTCCCACTGTGCGCGCACCTGGGTTGCGTGCGGGCACTCGCCTTCGACGCAGGTCAGACGCAGCAACACCGCCCGCTCGACGCGCAGGCCATCGCACCAGAACTGCTCGCGCCGCTGCCCCATCGGGTCGATGCGCGCAGCCGCGGCAACCTGGTGCGCCACGCCGTTGACGGTGACCACGCAGGCGACCTTGCCGCGCGTGCCGATGGCGTCACCGTCGGGCACCAGGCGGCGGACTTGCTCGAGCATCTGCAGGACATTCATGACGGGGCTCCGTGGCGGTGCAGAAGTGCGCCGGTGGCGCCGACGATGCACAGGCGCAGGGAGTTCCGTCAATGGTGTGCCCGGGTCGCCGTCAGGGAATGCCATTGCGCCGCGTCGAAACCCACCGTCACGCTGCCGCCACCCCAGTCCACCACCGGCCGCTTGATCAGGCT
>JBBSCX010000538.1:0-1853 GCA_038249905.1 Burkholderiales bacterium | reverse complement strand
GCGGCGCATCGGGCGTGGCCGGCGCAGGCGCCAGGGCAGGCGGCGACTGGAATTCGAATACTCCACCGCCCCGCGCTTTGGCGCGGTACATCGCCGCGTCGGCGCGCTCGATCAAGGTCACAGCCCGTGTGCCGTCAGCGGGGTACAAGGCGATGCCTACACTGGCGCCCAGCGGCATCGAGGCATCGACGAAGCGCCCCGGCTGGCTGAGTTCCGCGATGAGCTTGGCGGCCACGTCGGCTGCATCTCTTGCCGATGCGATTTCGGTCAGCAGCAACAAGAACTCGTCACCACCGTGCCGGCTGACGGTGTCGGATTGGCGCAAGCACGCGCTCAGGTGGCGCGCGACGCCGCCAAGCACGGCATCGCCCTGGGTGTGGCCCAGCGTGTCATTGACATGCTTGAAGCCGTCGAGATCGACGAACAACACCGCCAGTTGGGTGCCGCGCCGGTTTGCCAGCGCCATCGCCGTTTCCAGCCGATCCAGCATCAGCGCACGGTTCGGCAGGCCCGTCAGGCTGTCGGTCTGACTCACCTGCGTCATCGCATCGAGATCGCCCCTGACGGAATCTGCACTTTCGATCGCCTCCAGTGCGGCGAGCACGAGGTGTTCGTTGGCTTCCCCGAGACTGGTCTCGCGCACGGCGGCCAGCGAGAAGCGTGCCTGCGCCAGCTCGCGGTGCAGCGCCTGGAGTTCGGCGCGGGACGCAGCCACCTCGGCCTGGATCGCGGCCAGGTTCAGCTCGGCCTCGGCCGTCGAGAGCACCAGGCTCGCGGTCGTGTGCGGCGTCGGCTGTCCGGCCGGCGGGGTCTTGTCAGTCATCTCGACGGCCATCTCGACGGTTGTTGACGGCAGCGGTTGCCGGGCTCTCTCGCCGGGTCGGCTGGCCGCCCAGCAGCCCTTCCTCGCCAACCAGGACCTCGCCGATCTGGATGCCTTCGTCGTTGATGCTGAACAGGCGCAACTCATCGGAATGTGCGCTCGCGCGCACCTTCACCACCGCCAGCACGCGTTGCAGGCGGCTTTCGAGTTCAACGTAGCGTTGCACGATGATGGCGTCGGTCATGAAGGCCGTGCCGTAAGGGCTGAAACGCAGGTCGCCGAAGCGGTCTTCCAGCTCCGAGGTCATCAGCACAGTGGCCCCGGTGCTGGCCAGCGCGGCGACCAGGCGGGCCATCGACTCGCGGTACTCGTCGCGAAAGGTGGGCGCCAGGGCCAGCTCGAAGCCCGACAACGAGTCGATCACGACGCGGCTGGCCTTCAACCTGCGGATTTCGGCGATCAACAGCGTCGCGATCTCGTCGACCGACAAAGCCAGCGCGCGTGTGTCCACCACGCCGACGCGGCCACTCTCGATCAGATCCGCCATGGCCTTGCCGCGCGACCGATTGGGCCGCTGTTCGAAGGCGGCGATGACACCGGTTTCACCGCACCGCGCACCTTCGGCCAGGAAGGCCGCAGCCATGATGCTCTTGCCCGAGCCCGACGGCCCGGTGACGAGCAGCGAATAGCCCTTCGGCAAGCCGCCGCCCAGCATCGCATCCAGCCCCGGCACGCCCATGCCCAGGCGCTGCGTGGGGGGCTGCACCGGGGCTGCATAGGGCAGGCTATCGAACTGCGGCGGCGCGAAGACCTGCACCCCGGCGGTGGTCATGCGGAAGGTGTGCAGGCCGGGCAGCGTGGGCTGGCCGCGCATCTTCATGATCTCCAGCTTGCGCACCACGGAGTTGCCCTGCTTGCTCTGGCGCAACCAGATCAGGCCGTCGGCGACGGTGAACACCGGGTTCGGATCGGTCTCGGAGAAATACTCGCCGATCAGGAAGGTGGTGGCCTGCCAGCTCGTCAGCAGCAT
>JBBSCX010000537.1:0-1875 GCA_038249905.1 Burkholderiales bacterium | reverse complement strand
TGCTGACGCCCAGCGCGCGCAGCACCGCGGCCACATGGTCCTTCACGGTCTCGACCGATAGGTTGAGCTTGCGGGCGATCAGCTTGTTCGGCAGTCCCTGCAGCAGCAGCGTCAGCACCTCGGTCTGGCGCGGCGTCAGGCCCACCTCATCCAGCGTCTGCATGCGCTGATGGCTGTCGGCGCCGCCAGGCGCGCTGTTCGACAGACCGGTCAGGCCGGCGGCCGCGGCGTGCTGCGGCATGGGGTTGAAGACGCTGGGCTGGGTGTCGCCCGCCACATCGTCCTCGACGTCCACGTCGGGCGGCGGCGGCCCTTCGGCTTCGAGGCGGGCGGCGGCCTGGGCGCGCAGGTGTTCGCCGAAGCTCGCCAGCATGTGCCTGGGCACGTACATCGAGCCCTGCATGATCATGGCCATCGCGTTCTGCAGTTCGGCGTACGAACTGTTCTTGGGCACGAAGCCCATCGCACCGCCGTCCACCGCCCGCACCACGTCGGCCACGCTGTCCGAAGTGGACACCATCACCACCGGCACGCCCGCCCAGGTGCGGCGGAACTCGAGCAATACCTCCATGCCGTCGCCGTCGGGCAGAAACTGGTCCAGCAGCACCAGGTCGACGTCGGACTGTCGGCGCAGCAGCGCACGCGCCGCCGCCGCGGTCGGCATGGTCAGCAGGGCGACCTCGATGCCCGCGCGTGCGATCGCCGTTCTCAGCGCCGCCAGCACCAGTGGATGCTCATCGACCAACAGCACTTTCATTGCGCTTTCCTCCCGCTGGCTGCGGTCCTGCCCCTGGGCTCGGACGGGTTCTCAGATGTGGCGCCGGCTCACCGATTCGGCCACGCAGGCCGGGCGTTCGTGGCCCTCGACCTCGATCGTCGATTCCACTGTCAGCTGCGCGCCCGGCGGCGGGCCGGGCAGGACGTCGAAGCCGCGCAGCACAAAGCGTCCGCGCACGCGACTGCCCACCCGCACCGGGGCCGGAAAGCGCACGCGGTTCAGGCCGTAATTGATGCCCAGGGTGACGTCGTCGATGCGAAACGCGGTCTCGAACAGCAGCGGCAGCAGGCTCAATGTCAAGAAGCCGTGCGCCACCGTCGCGCCATAGGGGCCGGCCGCGGCCCGCACCGGGTCGCAATGGATCCACTGGTGGTCGCCGGTGGCGGCGGCAAAGCGGTCGATGCGGTCCTGCGTGATGTCGACCCAGTCGCTGGTACCGATCTCGTGCCCCACCAGGTCCTGCAGGCCCGCCAATGTGGGGAACACCTTCATTGCCGCACCCACGTTGACAACGGCGCCCATTGTTCGAGATCGCGCTCGACGCGGCCGGGCGCCACGTCCCACAGCGTCAGCCCGTGCGCGGCCAGTTGCACATAGTTCTGCGTGTCGCGCAGCCACGCCACCACCGGCACCGGCAGCGTCTGCAGGTATTGCAGCAGCTGTTCTTCGGCGCGGGTGTGCTCGCGCACCCGCATGCCCACCAGACCCAGCTTCAAGTCGGCGCCGCGGCGGTGGGAACGCAGTTGCTGGATGAAGGCGTGCGTGGCCTGGATATCGAACAGGCTGGCCTGCAGCGGGATCAGCATGCGGTCGGCGATCTTCATCACTGCGTCCAGGCGCTTGCCGTGCAGGCCCGCGGGCGTGTCCAGCACCACATGCGTGACGCCCTTGGGCGGGCGCACGATGTCATCGGCGGCCACGTCCCAGCCCTGGATGCGGGCCACAGTCGGCGGGCGCAGGCCCAGCCACTGGCGAGCGCTCTGCTGGCGGTCGACGTCGCCCAGCATCACCGCGTGCCCGGCGGCCGCCAGACAACCCGCCACGTTGGTGGACAGGGTGCTCTTGCCGACGCCGCCCTTGGGGTTGGCAACCACGAT
>JBBSCX010000536.1:0-1886 GCA_038249905.1 Burkholderiales bacterium | reverse complement strand
GCGCTGCTGTTTGCCAGCGCCGCGGGCAAGCACATCACCGGGCAGATCCTGGCCGTGGACGGTGGTGTCAGCGCCGTGCACGGCGGCGGCTGAACCCTGCCGCAACTGTCCACATGCGCAAGCTGAACTTTCCGGTGCACATCCCCTTCGTCGAGGCGCTGGGGCTGGAGCTCTGGGGCCTGAGCGAGGGCCATGCCGAATTGCGTGTGGACCTGGCCGAAGCCCACCTGAACAGTTGGGAAGTGGCCCATGGCGGCGTATTGATGACGATGCTGGACGTGGCCATGGCGCACGCCGCACGGTCGGTGAATGCCAAGGGCGACGACTTCGGCCCCGGCGTGGTCACCATCGAGATGAAGACCAGCTTCATGCGCGCCGCCGAGGGCGAATTGCGCGCCGTGGCCAAATTGCTGCATCGCACCACCACGCTGGCCTTCACCGAGGGCAGTGTCGTCAACGGCCAAGGGCAGATCTGCGCCCACGCCACCGCCACCTTCAAGTACCTGCGCGCCCTGCCGACCAGCAGGCGCGAAGCCAAGCCGCTGCGCACACGCGGCACCGACGAACAAACCCCAGGAGCAGACACGCCATGAACAACCAGCAGATCGTCCTTGCCTCGCGCCCCAGCGGCGAGCCCACCCCTGACAACTTCCGCCTGCAGACGGTCGAGGTGCCGCCGCTGCAGGCCGGACAGGTGCTGGTCAAGCACCACTTCCTGAGCCTGGACCCGTACATGCGCGGACGCATGAACGACGGCCGCAGCTACGCCCAGCCGCAGCCGCTGGACGAGTTGATGATCGGCGGCACGGTGGGCGAGGTGGTCGATTCGCAGGACCCGCGTTTTGCCGCCGGCGACAAGGTCGTGGGCATGGGCGGCTGGCAGCAGTACGCGGTGGTGGATGCATCGCAGCCCGGCGTATTGCGCAAGGTCGACACCCGCCACATCCCGCTGGCCGCCTACCTGGGCCCGGTGGGCATGCCGGGCGTCACTGCCTGGGTCGGGCTGACCGACATCATCGGGCCCAAGGAAGGCGAGACCGTGGTCGTCAGCGCTGCCAGCGGCGCCGTGGGCAGTGTCGTCGGGCAGTTGGCCAAGGCACGTGGCTGCCGCGCGGTAGGCATTGCCGGCGGGCCCGACAAGTGCGCCTACGTGGTCGATGAACTGGGCTTCGACGCCTGCCTGGACTACAAGGCGCTGCGCGAGCCACGGGCCTTGTCGGTGGCGCTGAAGGCAGCCGCGCCCAAGGGCGTCGACGGCTACTTCGAGAACGTCGGCGGCGTGATCCAGGACGTCGTGATGTCGCGCATGAACGCCTTCGGCCGCATTGCGGTGTGCGGAATGATCAGCGGCTACAACGGCGAGCCTGTGGCGATGGCCAACCCGGCATTGATCCTGGTGTCGCGGTTGAAGATGCAGGGCTTCATCGTCAGCGAACACATGGAACTGTGGCCCGCCGCGCTGAAGGAACTGGGCACGATGGTGGCGACCGGCAAGCTGAAGTACCGCGAAAGCATCGCCGACGGCCTGGCGGCGGCGCCCGAGGCCTTCATCGGCCTGCTGAAAGGGCACAACTTCGGCAAGCAGTTGGTGAAGATCGCCTGAGGGACGGGTCGTTGAATGTGCTCGCGACGTTGAACAGGCCGTTGCCCATGCCCTTGCCCATGCCGTTGCCGATACAGGTGTCCGTGCCGATGTCTGTGACCTGGACCTGGTGCCGCTTCCACGACCTGCGCCTGGACGACCTGTACGACACCCTGGCGCTGCGCGCCGCGGTGTTCGTGGTCGAGCAGAACTGCCCCTACCAGGACCCCGACGGCGTCGACCGCCAGTGCTGGCACCTGCTGGGCCGTGACGCGGCCGGCACCCTGCAGGCGGTGCTGCGCGC
>JBBSCX010000535.1:0-1899 GCA_038249905.1 Burkholderiales bacterium | reverse complement strand
TGCAGCAACGCGACGCAGACAAAGCGATGCCGACCAAGCGATGCGACCTGGCGACGCCGGAGAGTGGCGCAGGCACAGTGACGCAGAGGAAGTGACGCAGATGCAGCGACGCAGATGCAGTGACGCAGACGCAGTGACGCAGACGCATTGACGCAAATGCAGCGATGCCGGCAACCCCTGCGCCCAGGGCCCGAGCTGAAAAACCCGCACCGTGGTGTGCGCCAGCGCACCAATGCCGGGTGGTTCCGGGCATAGCATGCAGACATCCTCACCCACCCTGAAGGACCAACACCATGCGCAGCTTTCGCCGCACCATCTCCGTCCTCGCCGCCGTCTGCATCGCCGGCAGCAGCCTGCTGGCCCCGGCTTACGCCACCACCATCAGCACCGAGCAACTGGCGGCGACCGCCCTGACCGCCAACCACCAGCGCCTGCATGCGGCACTGGACCGCGCCGACCTGACTGCCGCCTTGCAGGCCCGTGGCGTTTCGGTCGAGGCCCTGCGCGACCGCGTTGGCGCCCTGACCGATGCCGAAGCCGCGCAGGTGCTGGCGCAGATCGACCAGGCGCCCGCTGGCGGCGACGTGCTCGGCATCATCTTCACCGTCTTCATTGTGCTGCTGGTGACCGACGTCCTCGGCGTCACCAAGGTCTTCCCGTTCACGCGATCGGTGCGTTGACGGGGGGTTCGCCTTCGGCCCTGGCCGGGTTGACCGTGACGGGCCGGGCGTACCCTGGGCGCCGGCCCCGCCCGCCCCGCCCGGACCGCGACGGTGACCGCGACCGCGACCGCGACTGGCCGCTGGCTGCCATGCGCGCCACGCTGGACTGCGTGCTGCTTGCCGCCACGCTGCTGGGCACGACGGGCTGCGCCCTGCTGGCCGTGCCGCCGCAGACGGCCGCGCTGCGTGCCCAGGCGCCGCCCGGGCTTGCCCCCGCTTTCGAAAAGCGCAGCGTGCCCTTCTTCCCGCAGACGCCCTATCACTGCGGCCCTGCCGCTCTGGCCACGGTATTGGCGGACGCCGGGCTGCCAGCCGACCCCGAACGCCTGGCCCAGGCTGTCTTCCTGCCTGCGCGCGAGGGCAGTCTGGCGCTGGAAATGCTGGCCGGCGCGCGGCGGCAGGGCGCGGTCGCCATGCGCCTGCCGGGTGAATTGACGGCCCTGCTGACCGAGGTCGCCGCCGGCCATCCCGTGGTCGTGTTGCAGAACCTGGGGCTGGCGATGGCCCCGCGCTGGCATTACGCCGTCGTCGTCGGCTACGACCTGGCCGCCGGTGAACTGCTCTTGCGCAGCGGCACCACCGAACGTGAACGCCTGGCGCTGTTCACCTTCGAGCACACCTGGGCCCGTGGCGGCCACTGGGCGATGGTGGCCCTGCCGCCCGGGCGCCTGGCCGCCACGGTGACCGAGCGCGACGCCATCGCTGCGGCAATAGGCTTCGAGCGCGCCGCACCGCCGGCACAGGCCGCGATGGCCTACCGCGCCGTCTTGCAGCGCTGGCCGGGCCAGTTGCTGGCGGGCTTCGGCCTGGCCAACAGCCTGCACGCGGCCGGCGAAAGCGCGCAGGCGGTGCAGGTGCTGCAGCCGCTGGCGACACAGCACGACAGCGCCGCGGCCTGGAACAACCTGGCGCGCATGCAGCAGGCGCTGGGCGAACTGGCTGCGGCGCGGGCCTCGGCGGCGCGGGCGGTGGCTCGCGCCGAGGCAGCCGAGCCCGGCTGGCTGGCGGCCGCCCGGCGCACGCAGGAAGAACTGGCGCCGCCAGTGCCAGAGGCAGCGCGCCGCTGACCGCGCCCCGGGTTGCCCCAGGGCCCCCCACTTCGGCGCCGGCCAGACCAGCATGGCCCCTGCACCGGCGTCCGGTGTCGAGCTGAAGCCGGACATCTCGTTGATGCACG
>JBBSCX010000534.1:0-1899 GCA_038249905.1 Burkholderiales bacterium | reverse complement strand
TCGGAGGTGTCCACCTCGGGGTGGTTCTCCAGCCACTGGTCGGCGCGCAGCGCGGCGACGACCGCCTCCAGCGGCACCGTGCCGTACTCGAGCGCGATGCCGGTGTAGCGCGCCTGCGGGGCCATCAGGTAGGCGGACTCGAACAACATGCCGCTGATCCGCGATGAACTGGACGAGCCGTCGTAGATCGAGGTCACCGTCGGCCCCCACCAGGCGCGGGCGCGGGCCAGCGTGGCAGCGTCGTCACGCGCGGCAAAGATCAACTCGCCATGGCCGCTCGGGCCCAGGCCGGTGTGCAGGTCGATCCAGGCCAGATCGCTGCAGCGCCGGGCCTGGTCTTGCAGCACCTGGCACACCGCCTGCCGGCTCCAGCAAGGGTTGTGGCCGCCGAAGAACAGGCCCTCGGGATGGCTGTACTGGCCGGCCGACAACGCGTGCTGCAGCGCGCGCGGGCCGTGCTGCGCGGCGTAGGCGGCGAGCTGCGTTTCGTTGTCCGCCGTGGGCGGCCAGACGGGAGGCACGATGGCGTGGGCCAGGGCCTCGTAACCGGGGTTGGCCGGCAGCGGCTGGGAAAAGTCCTGGAAGTTGCGGTTCAGGTCGACGTTCTCCTGCGTCACCCGCCGCAGCCATGAAAAGCCCCAGGGGTTGAGCGCATGGATGAAAAGCACCGCCACGCCGGCCGCGTCGGCGGCGTCGCGCAAGCCCGCATCGGCCAGCAGCGCGCCCTGCACCCCGCTGCCGCAAAAGCCCTCGGGACCGTGGCAGCCGCTGCTGACGATCAGCAGCGCCCGGGCATCTGCCAGGCCCAGCCGTGCCACGTCGATCGCCAGGGTCTCGCCCTGGGCGCCGCGCAAGGGGTGCAGGTGCGACTGCACTTCCAGACCGGCGCCCTCACAGGCGGCGACGAACAGGCTGCGCGCCTGGGCGTAATCGGCGGCAAAAAAACGACTGGCGTTCATGGGGACTGCCGCTTCAGCGCGGCTGCGCCAGCCAGGTTTCGGCGATGCGCACCCAGGCCGTGGCGCCGATGGGAATCAGATCGTCGTTGAAGTCGTAGCTGGGGTTGTGCAGCATGCACGGGCCCATGCCATGCCCGCCCTCGCGGTGCGTGCCGTCGCCGTTGCCGATCAGGAAGTAGCAGCCGGGCTTCTTCTGCAGAAAGAAACTGAAGTCCTCGGCGCCCATCGTCGGCTCGAATTCCTGCACGTTGGCCGCACCCACCACATCGGCCAGCGTGTGGCGCACGAATTCGGTCTCGGCCGCGTGGTTGATGGTGGGCGGGTAATTGCGCCGGAAGCTGAACTCGCAACGCGTCTCGAAGGCCGCGCAGGTGGCCTCGGCCACGGCCTGCATGCGGCGTTCGATCATGTCCAGCACCTCGGTGGTGAAGGTGCGCACCGTGCCCTCCAGCACGCAGTGGTCGGGGATCACGTTGGTGGCCTCGCCGGCATGGATCATCGTCACCGAGATGACGGCGGTGTCGATCGGCCGCTTGTTGCGCGTGACGATGGTCTGAAAGGCCTGTACCAATTGGCAGGCCACCGGCACCGGGTCGATGCCGTTGTGCGGCATGGCCGCGTGGGCGCCCTTGCCGCGGATGGTGATCTTGAATTCATTGCTGCTGGCAAACACCGGCCCGCTCTTCAACGCGAACTGCCCCACGGCCATGCCCGGCCAGTTGTGGGCGCCGAAGATGGCCTCCATCGGAAACTTCTCGAACAGCCCGTCCTTGATCATTTCGCGCGCGCCGCCGCCGCCTTCTTCGGCGGGCTGGAAGACCAGATAGACGGTGCCGTCGAAATTGCGGTGCCTTGACAAGTGCTTGGCCGCCGCCAGCAGCATGGCGGTGTGGCCGTCGTGGCCGCAGGCGTGCATCTTGCCGGGGTGCTGGCTGCGGTG
>JBBSCX010000533.1:0-1906 GCA_038249905.1 Burkholderiales bacterium | reverse complement strand
GACCAGCACGGTGCTGGCTTTCGTCACCTTCAGCGCGCTGGCCTGGGTGTTCGGGGTGCGGCCGGGGTGAACCTTCCGGCGAGCCCACATGCCCAGATGTCCCCTGGCCCTGGCATAAGCTGAAGCCGTTCAGCGGGTGGCTTGCAGCGCCGTCTGCGCCATCGTCTGCGCCATCGTCTGAGCTGTCGTCAGCCCGGTCAGCCCCAGCAGGCTGCGCCCCACCGCCTCGGCCACCTCGATGCCGTCGACCCCGGCGGACATGATGCCGCCGGCATAGCCTGCGCCCTCGCCGGCCGGGTACAGGCCGCGCACGTTCAGGCTCTGGAAGTCGCGGCCGCGCGGGATGCGCAGTGGCGACGAGGTGCGGGTCTCGACCCCCGTCAGCACCGCGTCGGCCATCGCAAAGCCGGGGATCTGCCGCTCCCAGGCCGGCAGCGCCTCGCGGATGGCCTGCAGCACCGCGGGGGGCAGGCTGGGGCGGGCCGGGTCGGCCAGGTCGGTGAGCGTGACGCCGGGCTTGTAGCTGGGCTGCACGCTGCCGAACTCACGCGTCACCGCCTTGCCGTGGCGGCCCTTGATGAAGTCGCCGACCAATTGCCCCGGGGCGCGGTAGCCGCCTTCGCCCAGCACGAAGGCGCGGCTTTCCCAGTGGCGCTGGAAGGCGATGCCGTCGAGCGGGTTGACGTCGCTGTCGTTGGTGCTGTCGCTGGCGCTGCCGTGGGTGCTGGTGTGGGTGCTGCCGTGGGTGCTGGCGTAACTGCCGAGGCTGAGCGACCCGCCCGCGCCCTGATCCTGCCGATAGTCCTGCGGGCTGATGCCCACGACGATGCCGGCGTTGGCATTGCGTTCGTTGCGCGAGTACTGGCTCATGCCGTTGGTGACCACGCGTTCGGGCTCGCTGGTCGCCGCCACCACGGTGCCGCCCGGGCACATGCAGAAGCTGTAGGCGCTGCGGCCGTTCTTGGCGTGGTGCACCAGCCGGTAGTCGGCCGCGCCCAGCAAGGGGTGGCCGGCGAAGCTGCCGAAGCGCGCGCGATCGACCAGGCCCTGCGGGTGCTCGATGCGAAAGCCGACCGAGAAGGGCTTGGCCTGCATCGCCACGCCGCGGCCATGCAGCATGGCGAAGGTATCGCGCGCGCTGTGGCCCACGGCCAGCACGACGTGGTCGGTGTCCAGTTGCGTGCCGTCCTGCAACGTCAGGCCGCGGATGGCGCCGTCCTCGATGCGCACGTCGGTGACCTGCTGCCGGAAGCGGATCTCGCCGCCCAGGGCCTCGATGCCGGCGCGCATCTTCTCGATCACGCCCACCAGGCGGAAGGTGCCGATGTGCGGCTTGGCGACATACAGGATCTCTTCGGGCGCGCCGGCCTGCACGAACTCGGTCAGCACCTTGCGCGTCAGGTGGCGCGGGTCGGAGATCTGGCTCCACAGCTTGCCGTCGCTGAAGGTGCCGGCGCCGCCCTCGCCGAACTGCACATTGCTGTCGGGGTCGAGCTCGCCACGGCGCCACAGCCCCCAGGTGTCCTGGGTGCGTTCACGCACGGCCTTGCCACGTTCCAGCACGATCGGGCGCAGGCCCATCTGCGCCAGGATCAGTGCCGCGAACAGGCCGCAGGGGCCGAAGCCGATGACGACGGGCCGGCGGCGGCCGGCGCCCGGCGCGGCGGCGAAGTCGGCGGGGGCGTGGTCGGCTGTACGGTCCGCGCCATGGTCCGCGCTATGTCCGGCGCTATGGTCGGCGCTATGGCCGGCACTATGGCCGGCGCTACGGTCGGCAACATGGCCAGCCGAATGTCCGACCAAGGAATGACCGACGAAGCGGTAGCGGGTGTCAGGGCTGGGCCGCACCTGCGGGTCGCCCGCATGCCGGGCCAGCACCGCGGCCTCGTCCACGCCGGGGGCCAGG
>JBBSCX010000532.1:0-1928 GCA_038249905.1 Burkholderiales bacterium | reverse complement strand
GCCCGCGCTGCGCAGGCCGCCGGTGCCACGCGCTTCTGCATGGGCGCGGCCTGGCGCAGCCCGACCGACCGCGACGTCGACAAGGTGGCCGAACTGGTGCGCGGGGTGCGTGACCTGGGCCTGCAGACCTGCGCCACGCTGGGCATGCTGGCCCCGGCGCAGGCGCAGACCCTGGCCGACGCCGGCCTGGACTACTACAACCACAACCTCGACAGCGCGCCCGATTTCTACCCGCAGATCATCGGCACCCGCGTCTACCAGGATCGCCTGGACACCTTGCAGAACGTGCGTGCGGCCGGCGTCAAGGTGTGCTGCGGCGGCATCATCGGCATGGGCGAAACGCGGGATCAGCGCGCCGGCCTGATTGCCGAGTTGGCCAGCCTGGACCCGGCGCCGGAGAGCGTGCCGATCAACAACCTGGTGCGCGTGCCGGGCACCCCGCTGGCCGATCCGCTGACCGGCAGCGAGCCCGTCGATCCCTTCGAGATGGTGCGCATGGTGGCGGTGGCCCGCATCACCATGCCGCGGGCCCGTGTTCGGCTGTCGGCCGGTCGGCGTGAACTGGGCGACGGCATCCAGGCCCTGTGCTTCATGGCCGGTGCCAACAGCATCTTCTACGGCGACAAATTGCTCGTCACCGGCAACCCCGATGTCAATGCCGACCGTGACTTGCTGGCGCGCCTGGGTCTGTCGGTGACCGGCAACCTGGCATGAACACGGACCGGCCCTTTCGCGTGCTGGGGCTGCAGCAGATTGCCATCGGCGGGCCTGACAAGGCCCGGCTGCAGGCGCTGTGGGTGGGCATGCTGGGGCTGACGGTGAAGGGCACGTTCGTCAGCGAGCGCGAGAACGTCGACGAGGACATCTGCGCGCTGGGCCAGGGCGTGCACGCGGTCGAGGTCGACCTGATGCAGCCGCTGGACCCGGACAAGAAGCCGGCCGTGCACACCACGCCGCTGAACCATGTCGGCCTGTGGGTGGACGACCTGCCGCAGGCGGTGGCGTGGATGACGGCCCACGGCGTGCGCTTCGCCCCTGGCGGCATCCGCCGCGGCGCGGCGGGGCACGACATCTGCTTCATCCACCCCAAGGGCAACGACGACTTTCCGTTGGGCGGTGAAGGCGTGCTGATCGAACTGGTGCAGGCCCCGGCCGAGGTGATCGCGGCGCTGGGCTGAGGGCCGACCCACTGCGGTCCGGCGGATGGGGCACGCTCGGCACCACACTTCAGCGCGGCACCATCGGCCCTGGGGCCATGCCGCGGCTGGCCACAATCGGCTGCCATACACAGCGAATGCACGGCGCACACAAGGCGCTGAACAGGAGATCACCATGAGCGCGCAGTCATTCCTCAACCAGATCCTCGGCGCCGTTGGCGGCGGCCCGAAGACCGACATGGGCAAGTACGCCACGGGCGCCGCGGCCGGCAGCCTGCTGACGATGCTGGTGGGCAACAAGCGTGGGCGCGGCATGGGCGGCAGCTTGTTGAAGGTCGGCAGCGTCGCGGCGCTGGGCGCGCTCGCCTACCGTGCCTATGGCGACTGGCAGCGCAATCAGGCAAACCAGCAGGCACAGCAGCAGGCCCCTCTGGCGCCGCCGCAGCCAGCCTGGTCGCCGGGCGCTGGCGCCCCGGCAACACCCTTGCTGGCCAGCGACTTCGCAGCCCTGCCGGCCCCCGTGCAGGACATGCACAGCCGCGCGATGCTGAAGGCGCTGATCGCCGCGGCCAAGTCCGACGGCCATCTGGACGAGGCCGAACGCGGCCGCGTCGAGTCTGAATTGCAGCGCATGCAGAGCCTGCAGTCCGACCCCGCCCTGCACGGCTGGGTGACGGCCGAAATGCAACGTCCGCTGGACCCGGCCGAGGTGGCTGCCGCCGCCACATCGCCCGAGATGGCGGCCGAGATCTACCTCGCCAGCCTGGTGAT
>JBBSCX010000531.1:0-1940 GCA_038249905.1 Burkholderiales bacterium | reverse complement strand
CTTCACGCCTTCGGTGCCCAGCAGGCCCGGCGCCTGCGCCTTCAGCCATTTCCACAGCGGGTGGGCGTCGGCGCCGTTGACCTTGACCTTGGCCATCATCGGGAAACTGACGCCGTAGTTCAGCTGGCAGAAGCTGGCGATGTCGTCATTGCTGCCCGGGTCCTGGGCGCCGAACTCGTTGCTCGGAAAGCCGACGATCACCAGGCCCTTGTCCTTGTGCGACTGCCACAGCGATTCCAGGCCCGCGAACTGGGGCGTGAAGCCGCAGGCGCTGGCGGTGTTGACGATCAGCAGCACCTTGCCGCGCTGGCTGGCCAGGTCGGCCGGCTGGCCGGTGATGGACAGGGCCTGGAAGTCGTAGACGGTGGTCGCGGGCATGGCAGGGTCCTCGTCAGGGCGGTTTCGCCGCAGGCCGTGGGGCTGCAGCGGGCCTGAGATGGTAGCCCCGCCCACCATCCCATGCCCGCGAGACGGCGCGCCGTTGACAGGGACCCGGCCGGCCGCGACGATGGGACGATGCAACCGCCCGCCGCTCCCGGTACGCCGCGCCCGCCCCGCCCGCCGGGTTCTGCGCGCCCCCATCGCACCGACCCCGCGGGCCCGGCGCCGTTGCGTGTGGCCCTGCTCGGCTTCAGCGCCTTCGAGCGCAGCACGCTGGCCTCGGTCTTCCGCCTGGCGGCCAGCCGCCTGCCCAGTTATGTGCTGGTGCCGATGTTCCCGGAGTGCGACTTCGTCGTCGCCGACGCCGACCACGAGCCCTCGGTCGACCTCGTCACCTCCGCCGAGCGCACGTCGGTCGCCGTGTTCATCGGCCAGCGCCCGCCGCCCAACGCCACGGCCTGGATGTCGCGCCCCATCGACCCGCTGCATGTGCTGCGCGAATTGGACGCGATGGCCGTTCAGCGTGGCCTGGCCGCCGCCCACACCCCCGGGCAGCCGCCGCGGCCGGTGCCGCAAGTCGGGCCGCTGCTCGGGCCCGTGGTGGGGACGGTGGGGACGGTGGGGACAGCGCTTCATGGATGGCCGCAGATCCATGACCCGCTGGACGCTGCGGCCGACGAGATTCGCGACGACGTCCGCGACGAGGTTCGCGACGAGATCGCGGATGAGATTGCCGAGGAGATCGAGCAAGACGTCGAAGAAGTGTTCGCTCAGGCGCTGCGAAGCCCGCCCGCCCCATCCCCGGCGCTGCGGGCGCTGCTGGTGGACGACAGCACACTGGCCCTGCACTTCCTGGCCAGCCGGCTCGCACCCTGGGGCCTGCATTGCGACCTGGCCACCGGCAGCACCCGCGCCATCGAGCTGCTGGCGCACAACGACTACGACTTCGTCTTTCTCGATGTCGAACTGGGTGACGACTCCGATCTGGACGGCCTGGCGCTGTGCCAGCACATCCGCCGCCACCGCGGTGGCCGCGCACCGGCCCTGCTGGCCCTGGTGTCGGCGCACCGCAGCGAGCTTGACCGCGCCCGCGGCACCCTGGCCGGCTGCGACGCCTACCTGGGCAAGCCGTTGCAGGCCGACGAACTGGCCAAGCTGCTTCGGCGCCAGGGGCTGCGCCTGCTGGCGCCGGACGGCGTCAAGGCGCCTTCCCGCGCCGTGTCGCCAGCAGCGTCGCCGTGACGATCAGCGCCCCGCCCAGCGCCACCTGAGGCGTCAGCACCCCTGCGCCCAGCGCGATGGCCGAGCCGGCGGCGAATATGACCTCGGTGATCAGCACCGCCGCCGTCATGTTGGCCGGCAGCCGCGCAGCGCCGTATTGCAATGCCAGGTTGCCGGCCAGGAAGGCCAGCGCCATCAGGCCCACGCCCAGCACCCAGAGGCTGGCAGGCGCTGGCGGCCAGGGCACGCTGCCCTGCAGGCCCAACTGCAAGGCCAGCACGCCGGCCACCAGTGCGCCGCCGCCGAACATCGCCAGCGCGCGGGCTTCTTCTGGCCGG
>JBBSCX010000530.1:0-1954 GCA_038249905.1 Burkholderiales bacterium | reverse complement strand
GCTGCGGGCACTGCCTCCGAGGCTGCACAGGCCGCAGTACCCGCCGCTTTTGCAAAGCGCTACTACCTGCTCAACGACGACCACACCGACTACATGTGGAGCGCCGACGCCGACACCTACGGCCGCGTGTTCGTCGAACAGCTTGACCGTCAACTTGCGCTGACGGACGCCACGCAAGCGCGGCCGCTGGCCTGGCGGGCGAAATTCGCCACCGACGGCAGCCACTGGCTGTGGGAATACGAACGCCGCAAGACGCCAGCGGAATTTGAACGCCTGCTGCAGCGTGTGCGCGACGGCAGCATCACCGTGCCGCTGAACGCGCTGGTCTCGACCTACGGCGCGCAGCCCCTGGAAGCCGTGCTGCGCGGCATGTATTACGCCGGCCGACTGGAACGCCGCCATGGCCTGCGCCTGCGCGCGGCCAACGCGACAGAGAACCAGACCCTGCCACTGGGCCTGGCCTCGCTGTTCGCAGGCGCTGGCGCGCCTTACGGCTGGCGCGGGGTGTGCGCCTGCGCCAGCCAGATCCCGCTCGCGTCGCTGAAGGAACGCCCGGCTGAGGTCTACTGGTACACCGGTCACGATGGCCAACGACAGCTGATGAAGTGGTATTCGGTCGGGCCGCACAACGTGGGCACCTACTGGGAAGCCGGCGAGCCCGAACAGGCACTGCGCTGGGTGCAGACCGACGCTGGCTTCCTGCGGCGCCATGTCGTGCCGGGCACGCGGCAGCCTTACAGCGTGGTGGGTCTGTTCGGCTTTGGTGGCGACGACCTCGCGCGCCGCACGGGCGAGCCGCCACCGCCAGAGACCCCGGCCGTGCCGTCATTGCAGAAGGTTCCCTCGAACCCCTTTGTCGACCACTTTCATCTGCTGGCTGAACGCTGGACGACACCTGCACGCCAGGTGCTGGTGTCCAACGGCCTGGACTACATGGCCGACCTGCAGGCCAGCCATGGCGCGGCGCTGCCGGTGCGCAGCGTGACCCACGGCAACGAGTGGGACCTGTATTCCGCATCGATGTCCGAGACCTCGGCGCGTGTCAAGCGGGCGGTCGAAAAGCTGCGCAGCGCCGAGCTGCTGGCCGCACTCGTCAGCTTGAAGTACCCGGCCTTCATGGACCACCACCGGGGTGCCCGCGACCAGGCCTTCCAGGACCTGGGCCTGTACTGGGAACACAACTGGACGGCCGACGGCCCCATCACGCGCGGCCAGCGCGCGGCCTGGCAGAACAAGCTGGCGGCCAGCGTCGAGTACCACGTCGACGGGCTGGCCAGCGACGGCCTGGTGCGGCTGGGCGGCATGATCGCGCGGCCAGAAAAGGCGGATCGTTTCTTCGTTCTCAATCCGCTCGGCTGGGTGCGCAGCGACGGCGCCGACCATGCTTTGCGAGCCCTTCCCGCCAGTGCCGACATCCACGTTCACGACCTGGCCGCCGGGCGCGACGTGCCGCACCAGCTGCTGCGCGTCAACAACCAGCCGCATCTGCGCATCTGGGCCGCCGATGTGCCGGCCGCCGGCTACAAGGTGTACGAGATCCGCCCCGGCCGTGGCAAGGCAGCGCAGGACGTCGCCGCCGTTGCAGCACCGGCTCTTGTTGACGGCAGCCGCGTGCTGGAGAACGCCGCGGTACGGCTGCGGCTGGCGCCGGATGGCGCACTGCTGAGCCTGGTCGACAAACTGAACGGCAGCGTTGAAATGGCCGACACCATCGACGGCCTGGCCTTGAACGATTTGACAGGCGAGGGCGAGAAACAACGCAGCGCGGCGGTGCCCGTTGCCAGCGCAACCCTTCGCCCTGGGGCTGTCATTCAGATCGAAAGCGCCGGTCCGGTGTCGGTCACCCTGCACGCGAGCAGCACAGCCGGGCTGCCGCGCGAAACCTGGGTCACGCTGTACCGCCAGTCAGGCCGCGTCGACATCCGCAACCACATCACGGCCAACTTCGGGGACG
>JBBSCX010000529.1:0-1963 GCA_038249905.1 Burkholderiales bacterium | reverse complement strand
GCCCAGTTGCACCAGCAGCGTGCCGGCCGCAAACCGCTTCTTGTGCGTCTGCGAAGCGCTGATCGAGCCCAGCCCGCCGGCAATCATGATGGGCTTGTGATAGCCGCGCTTCACGCCCGCCACGTCCATCTCGAAGACCCGGAAGTAGCCGCCCAGGGCCGGCCGGCCGAACTCGTTGTTAAAGGCCGCGCCGCCCAGCGGGCCCTCGGTCATGATCTGCAGCGGGCTGGCGATGTGCCCGGGCTTGCCGATGTCGGCACCGGCACCGCCGGCTTCCCAGGGCTCGACCGCCCCAGGCAGGCGCAGCGCGCTGACGCTGAAGCCGGTGAGCCCGGCCTTGGGCATCGCACCCCGGCCGGTGGCGCCTTCGTCACGGATCTCGCCGCCAGCGCCGGTGCTGGCGCCCGCAAACGGGCTGATGGCGGTAGGGTGGTTGTGCGTCTCCACCTTCATCAGCACATGCGCCACTTCGTGCCAGGCGGCGTACACCGGCGCATTGGTGAAGCCCTGCGGCGCCCAGCGCTCGATCGGCCCGCCTTCCATCACCGCCGCGTTGTCGCTGTAGGCGACGATGCTGTGCTGCGGCGACACCGCCTCGGTGTGGCGGATCATCTGGAACATCGAGTGTTCCTGCACCACGCCGTCGATGCTGAAAGCGGCGTTGAAGATCTTGTGGCGGCAGTGTTCGCTGTTGGCCTGCGCGAACATCATCAGCTCGACATCGCTGGGGTTGCGGCCCAGCGTCGTGAACGCGGCCACCAGGTAGTCGATCTCGTCGGCGCTCAGCGCCAGGCCGAATTCGGCATTGGCCGCCACCAGCGCCTGCCGTCCCTGGTCCGGCCCGTTGCCCAGCACATCCACATGCACCAGCGGTGGCGCGGGCCGGGGCTCGAACAACCGCGCTGCGGCCTCCGCCTCGAAGGCCACGCTCTCGGTCATGCGGTCGTGCAACAGCGCCGCCACCGCAACACGCTCGTCGGCCGTCAGCGCCTTGGCGGCCCCCAGCAGGCCACCCAGGATGGGCTTGAGCGCCAGGCGGAAGGCCGTCACCCTTTCGATGCGGTGCACCGCGATGCCGCAGTTGCGGGCGATGTCGCCGGCCTTGCTGGCCCAGGGCGAAACGGTACCCAGGCGCGGCATCACCAGCACCGATTCACCGCTGTCGTTGCCACGGTCGCTGCCGCTGTCGCTGCTGCTGCCGCTGCCCGCGGCCGGCACCCCGCTGTCGAGCAAGGCCGCCAGACGATCACGCTCGGCGGCGGCGGGCGCGCTGTCGAACGCCGCCCAGTGCACGTGGCGCGCGGACACGGCACTGATTCGCGGCACGGCGGCCTGCAGACGCTGCAGCAGGGCGCGTGCGCGGAAGTCGGCGAGCGCGTCGCCCCCGGCAAAGGACATCAGGTGCAGGGGGGTGGCGGTCATGTGATGCCGGTGCGGTCCCGGTGCGGTGGCAGCGTAGCGCCAGCGGTAGACGTGCCGCTGCTGGCGTTGGAGAGGTTGGCGTGGGACAGGCAGCGAGAGATTTTAGGGGGCCGGTGGGATAATCCCGGCCATGAGCATTCAGATCAAGAACGCCCGCGGCATCGAGGGCATGCGCACGGCGGGGCGCCTGGCTTCAGAGGTGCTGGACATGCTGACGCCGCATGTGCGCGCCGGCACCACCACGCGCGAGATCGACCGCCTGGCGCACGAGCACATGGTGCAGATGCAAGGCGGCGTCCCCGCCACGCTGGGCTATCAGCCGGCCGGCTACCCGGCCTACCCGGCGTCGCTGTGCACCAGCCTGAACGACGTCGTCTGCCACGGCATCCCCGATGACAGGCCGCTGCGCGACGGCGACATCGTCAACATCGACGTCACCGTCATCAAGGACGGCTGGCATGGCGACAACAGCCGCATGTTCGTGGTCGGCGAAGGCAGCATCGCCGCGCGGCGCCTGTGCCAGATCACCTTCGACGCGATG
>JBBSCX010000528.1:0-1967 GCA_038249905.1 Burkholderiales bacterium | reverse complement strand
GCAGGGCGGCCAGGCGCTGCAATGTGGCACGCAGCCGCTGCAGTTCAAGCTCTTGCGCCAGCACCTCGCTCTCGGCCTGGCCCAGCAGGCGGTTGCCGGCGTCGTACTGGCGGAAGACCTCGTAGAACAGGCTGGAACTGGCCTGCAGCTGGCGAAGGCTCTTGGGCGCGCCCGGATAACCGCCGAACACCAGCCCGGCCACGCGCGCGATCTCGCGAAAGCGTCGCTGCGCCAGTTGCCCGCTGTTCAGGCTGGCCAGCACTTCGGCCATCAAGTCTTCACTGCCGAACAGGCGGCCGTCCATCAGCGGCGCCAGGTCGAGCGGGCTGGCGGCGACGATTTCCAGCCCATGGTCGTTGACGCTGAGCGAAAAGGTGTTGGGCGCCGCGCGCGCCAGTCGCCAGGCCAGCAGTTGCGCCAGACCGATGTGCACATTGCGACCGGCGTAGGGGTACAAGAACAGGTGGTGGCCCTCGCGTGAGTCGAAGCATTCCACCAGCAGGCGGTCGGCCACCGGCAGCTTCGACAGCCGCGCCTGGGCCTGCAGCATGGGCCGCGCTGCCTGCATCTCGGGGCCCTCCAGAACACCCTGCGCGGCCTCGTCCAGCAGGGCCAACACGGCGTCGGCCAGTTCGCTGGACAGCGGCATCTTGCTGCCGGCCCAGGCCGGCACGGCGCCACGCGCCTTGGTCGCGCGACGCACGTACGCAGCCATGTCCTGCGTGCGCACGTATTCGAGCAGGCGACCGGCGAAGACGAAGCAGTCGCCCTTGTTCAGGCGGGCGATGAAACCTTCTTCGATCGTGCCCAGCGTGCCGCCGCTGAGCCATTTCACCTGCATCGCCGCGTCGCTGACGATGGTGCCCACCTGCAGCCGGTGGCGGCGCGCGATGCCGCGGTCGGGCACGCGCCAGACCGGCCCGGCGTCGCTGTCGACGACGGCGATGCGGTGGTATTCGGGGTAGGCGCCGAGGCTGTCGCCACCCCGTTCGACAAAGGCCAGCGCCCAGTCGAATTCGTCGCGCGTCAGGTTGCGATAGGCGACCGTGCTGCGGACCTCGTCGAACAGCGCGCCGGCCGTGAAACCGCCACCGGGCCGAGGGTCGGCGGCGAACCCGCCACCGAGGGCGACGGTCACCAGGTGCTGCACCAGCACGTCCAGCGGCTTGTCGGGCGAAACGCGCTGCTCCACCTGCCCGGCCAGCGCGGCGCGGCGCGCGGCGGCGGCTTCCACCAGTTCCAGCGTGTTGGTGGGCACCAGGGTGATGCGGCTGGTGCGGCCCGGCGCATGGCCGCTGCGCCCGGCGCGCTGCAGCAGCCGCGCCACGCCCTTGGCGCTGCCGATCTGCAGCACGCGTTGCACCGGCAAGAAGTCCACGCCCAGGTCCAGCGACGAGGTTGCCACCACGGCCTTCAGCCGCCCTTCCTTCAGCCCCAGCTCGACCCAGTCGCGCACCGACTTGTCCAGACTGCCGTGGTGCAGCGCCACCAACCCGGCCCAGTCGGGCCGCGCCTGCAGCAGCAGTTGATACCAGATCTCGGCCTGGCTGCGGGTATTGGTGAAGACCAGGGTGCTGGGGCTGGACTCGAGTTCGGCCACCACCGGCGCCAGCATCTGCGCGCCCAGGTGGCCGCCCCAGCTGAAACGGCCGGGCTCCGCAGGCAGCAGGGTGTCGATGACCAGCGCCTTGTCGATGCGGCCCTGCACCAGGTGGCCCGACCCGGTGGCAGGGTCGGCGCCCAGCAGGGTCTGCATGGCGACGTGCACATTGCCCAGCGTCGCCGACAGGCCCCACACCACCAGCGACGGGTTCCAGCGCCGCAGCCGCGCCAGCGCCAGTTGCACCTGCACGCCGCGCTTGTTGCCGATCAACTCATGCCACTCGTCCACGATGACGGTGTGCACACCGCCGAGTTCGGTGCGTGCGTGTTCGCGCGTCAGCATCAGGCTCAGCGATTCGGGCGTG
>JBBSCX010000527.1:0-1976 GCA_038249905.1 Burkholderiales bacterium | reverse complement strand
TGCGTGCAGCCGGGCCAATGTGGTCACGGCGTCGCCGGCCTGCATGGTGTCGGCACCGGCGCCGCCATGCACATGGGTGTCGATGAAGCCGGGCAGCCACAGCGGCAGGGCACTGTCGCGCACGGCGGCTTCGCTCACCGGCACGCCTTCGGTGAAGGCGATGCGCGCGCCCTGCAGGTGCAGCGCACCGCGCTGCCAGCCGTCCGGGCCCAGAAAGTGGCCGCGGAGTGAGTTCTGGTTTTCGGGGCTGGGCATGGGGCTCGGCTGCGCTCACCCGTGGTGTCTGGGGCGTCGGCCCGGTCAGGACCTCAGGACGTCAGGACGTCAGGACTTCAAAACGTCAGAACGGGATGTCGTCATCCATGTCGTCGAAGCCGCTCGACGACTTGCTGGCCGCCTGTGCCGGCCGTGCCGCAGGCGCCGAGGCCGGCCGAGCGGCCGGGGCGCCGCGCTGCGGGCGCGATTCAGCGCCGCCCATGTCGCCGCCCGCATCCATGCCGCCCGCGCCGCCGTTGCGGCTGCCCAGCAGTTGCATGTCGCTGGCGACGATCTCGGTGCTGTACTTCTCCACGCCGTCCTTGTCGGTGTATTTGCGCGTCTTCAGCCGGCCCTCGACATAGACCGAGCTGCCCTTCTTCAGGTACTCGCCGGCAATCTCGGCCATGCGCTCGAAGAAGGTGATGCGGTGCCACTCGGTCTCCTCCTGCTTCTCGCCGCTGGTCTTGTCCTTCCACTGCCGGCTGGTGGCCACAGTGACGGTGCAGATCGCTGAACCGCTGGGCATGTAGCGCACCTCGGGATCCTTGCCGAGGTTGCCGACGATGATGACTTTGTTGACCGAGGCCATGGGTGGGGCTCCTGGGGCGGGGTGGGGTGGAACGGGGTCTGATTATCGACCCGTCCCGCCGCGGTGCCATCGCCCGCAAGCAGGCACCCGCCTGCGGGGGTGGGGTTGTCCTGCGGCCGTACGGCCGTCGCTTAGCATCCGGCGCTGCGCCATGGCTGCCGTGCTGTCACCCCCCCTCCCCGCCGACCCTGTCGAACTGCCCGGCAGCTCCGACGCCTCCGCCGCCGCCGCACAGCAGGTGCTGCGCGAGGTCTTCGGCCACAAGGCCTTCCGCGGCGAGCAGGCGCAGATCGTGCAGCAGGTCAGCGCCGGCGGCGACGCCCTGGTGCTGATGCCCACCGGCGGCGGCAAGAGCGTGTGCTACCAGGTGCCGGCCCTCGTGCGCCACCGCCGCGGCCAGGGCGTGACGGTGGTGGTGAGCCCGCTGATCGCGCTGATGCACGACCAGGTCGGCGCGCTGGACGAACTCGGCGTGCCCGCCGCCTTCCTGAACAGCACGCTCGACGGCGACGAGGCGCGGCGGGTCGAGCGCGATCTGCTCGCCGGCCGGCTGGTGCTGCTGTACGCCGCGCCCGAACGCATCCTGACGCCGCGTTTCCTGGCCATGCTGCATTCTCTGCACGAACGCGGGCTGCTGGCGCTGTTCGCGATCGACGAGGCGCATTGCGTCAGCCAGTGGGGGCACGACTTCCGCGAGGAGTATCTGGGCCTGTCGGCGCTGCACGAACAGTTTGCGGGCGTGCCGCGCATGGCGCTGACGGCCACCGCCGACGACCACACCCGCGCCGACATCATCGAGCGCCTGCAGTTGCAGCACGCACGCCTGTTCGTCGCCAGCTTCGACCGGCCCAACATCCGCTACACCATCGTCGGGAAGGACGAGCCGAAGCGGCAGTTGCTGCGCTTTTTGCGCGACGAGCACGAAGACGAGGCTGGCATCGTCTATTGCCAAAGCCGCAAGAAGGTCGAGGACACAGCCGCCTGGCTGACCGGCGAAGGCTTTACTGCGCTGCCGTACCACGCCGGTCTGGACGCCGTGGTGCGGCGGCGCCACCAGGACCGCTTCCTGCGCGAAGAAGGCATCGTGATGGTGGCCACGATCGCTTTCGGCATGGGCATCGACAAGCCC
>JBBSCX010000526.1:0-1980 GCA_038249905.1 Burkholderiales bacterium | reverse complement strand
TGGGACAAGAAGGACAACCGCGTGATGCAGTTGTCGGGCGGCATGAAGCGCCGGCTGCTGATTGCCAAGGCGCTGTCGCACGAGCCGCAGATCCTGTGTCTGGACGAGCCCACCGCCGGCGTCGATGTCGAACTGCGGCGCGACATGTGGGCGCTGGTGCGCACGCTGCGCAACACCGGCGTCACCGTCATCCTGACCACGCACTACATCGACGAAGCCGAAGAGATGGCCGACCGCATCGGCGTCATCCGCAAGGGGCGGTTGATCCTGGTCGAGGACAAGGCCGAGTTGATGCGCAAGCTGGGCCGCAAGACATTGACGCTGGCGCTGCAACAGCCGCTGATTGACTTGCCGGCGGGGCTGGAGGGCTACGCGCTGACCCTGGCTGACGGCGGAAATGAACTGACCTACAGCTTCGATGCTGCCGCCGGGCCCAGCCGCATCGACACCCTGCTGCCCGCGCTGGCGGCGGCCGGCATCGAGTTCAAGGACTTGCGCACGACGCAGAGCTCGCTGGAGGACATCTTCGTCAGCCTGGTGCACGAGGTTGCGCCGACTGCGCCCACCGCGCCAACTGCGCCGACTGCAGCCCACGAGAAAGCCGCCGCATGAACTGGCATGCCGTGCGCGCGATCTTCGGCTTCGAGATGGCCCGCACCCGGCGCACGCTGATGCAGAGCATCGTCTCGCCGGTGCTGTCCACGTCGCTGTATTTCGTCGTCTTCGGCGCGGCCATCGGCTCGCGCATCCCCGAGGTCGGCGGCGTGCCTTACGGCGCCTTTATCGTGCCCGGGCTCATCATGCTGACGCTGCTGACGCAAAGCGTGTCCAACGCGTCCTTCGGCATCTACTTTCCGCGTTTCAGCGGCACCATCTACGAACTGCTGTCGGCGCCGGTCTCGCCGCTGGAGACGGTGCTGGGCTATGTCGGCGCCGCGGCGCTGAAGTCCACGCTGCTGGGGCTGATCATCCTGGCCACGGCCAGTTTGTTCGTGCCGCTGCACATTCAGCATCCGCTGTGGATGTTGTCCTTTCTGGTGCTGACGGCCATCACCTTCAGCCTCGTCGGCTTCGTCATCGGCATCTGGGCCGACAACTTCGAGAAATTGCAGGTGGTGCCGCTGCTGGTGATCACGCCGCTGACCTTTCTGGGCGGCACCTTCTACGCCATCGACATGCTGCCGCCGGTGTGGCAGACGGTGGCGCTGTTCAACCCGGTGGTCTATCTGGTCAGCGGTTTTCGCTGGGCCTTCTTCGGCGCGGCCGAGGTCAGCCTGGGGCTGAGCCTGGGCATGACGGGGCTGTTCCTGGTGGTGGCGCTGGCGCTGATCTACTGGATCTTCCGCACCGGCTATCGGCTGAAGGTGTAGGCGCGGCGTGACCGGCCTGCCTGCCTTCGACGGCATCCTGCTGGGCGTCGACTTCACCTGCGCGCCGGGCCGCCGCAAGCCGATCACGGTGGCGCGGGGGCGGCTGCACGGCAAGGTGTTGCGGCTGGATGCCATGCTTGAGGTGCCCAGCCTGCCCGACTTCGAGGCCCTGCTGACGGCACCCGGCCCCTGGTTCGGCGCCTTCGACTTCCCCTTCGGCCTGCCGCGCGGTTTTGTCGACGGCCTGGGCCTGGGCGACAGTGCTGCGGCGGTGATCGAAGCCGTGCAGCAGCGCTGCGCCACGCGCATGGACTTCAGGCACCTGGTCGACAGCTGGGGCAACACGCGTCCGAAGGGACAAAAACTGCTGCACCGCGCCACCGACGGCGCCATGCCGGGCATCAGTTCCACCAGCCCGCTGCAGACGCGTTACGTGCCGGTGGGCTTCATGTACTACGAGGGCCTTTCGCGGCTGCTGCGGGCTGGCGTGGACCTGCCCGGGCTGCATGCCGGCGACGCGCAGCGGCGCGCGGTCGAGGCCTATCCGGGGCTGCTGGCGTATGAGGTGATCGGCCGGCGCAGCTACAAGAACAGTCCCGAACCCGACCGC
>JBBSCX010000525.1:0-1984 GCA_038249905.1 Burkholderiales bacterium | reverse complement strand
GACGCAAACACCACCCCGCGCCCGGCTGGCAGGTAGGCCGGGTCGACGTCGTCGTCGCTGGTGGTGGCTGTCATGCGGCGCATGCGGCCTGCCGTCAAGGCGGTGCCGGTGGTGTCGTACTCCCACAGGTTCCAGCGCCCGGTGCAGGCCGGCACGGCGTTGCCACCGACGACGACGGTGGCGGTGTTGGCCACAGGGCAGCGCATGCTGAAGACGATGCGGCGGCCGTCGTACGAGACCTCGGGGTCGGACACATCGCCACGGCCCTGGGTGTAGGACGCCGTCAGGTTGTGCTCGGTGGCGCTGGGGCTGGAGCGTTCGCGCAGCATCAGGTCGCCACCGGGCGCGCTGTTGGTGCCGTCGGTGGGGTTCAGGCCCACGGCAGTGGCACGCTTGGCATAGGCGATGGGCACGTCTCCGGCCACGGCCACGCTGTCCTGGCTGCCGCCGTCGCCGAGGCAGCCGGCGAGCAGGGCGAGCAAGCCGACGGACAGGGCGCAGGACAGGGCGATCTGGCGGGTGTTCGGCCGTGTGTTCAGCGATGTTCTCGGTCGTGTGCGCTGCGTCATGCGTGACTCCTGGGTGTCGTTTCAGACCTGGCCTGCGCAGGCACCGCCGCCTGCATCAGCCCGGCCGAGAAGTGCAGAGCGCCGTGCTCGTCGATCAGCACTGCATCCACGGCCGGCAGCGTCGCCAGCAGCGCCAGCCCGTCGGCGGCGCCGAGCACGAACAGCGCCTTGCCCAGCGCCTCGCTCGTCAGGCCGTCGGGGGCCAGCACGGTGGCGCTGCGCAACCGGGTGGCGCTGCGGCCGGTGGCGGGGTCGATCAGGTGGTGGTGGCGCACGCCGTCGCGCACGAAGCAGCGTTCGTAGTCGCCCGAAGTCGAGATGGCGGTGTCTTCCAGCGGCAGCACGGCGACGACGGCATCGGCTTGCGGGCCGGCGCCGGCCGATGCAACTTTGGCACCCGCTGCACCCGCCGCACCTGCAGCACCTGCCGCAGCCACGCGGGGGTTGCGAATGGCGATGGTCCAGGGCCGGCCGCGGCGGTCGCCGATGACGCGGCTGTCGCCGCCGGCGGCGATGTAGGCGTGCTGCACGCCGCGCTGCTGCAGAAGGGCTGCGGCACGGTCCACCGCATGCCCCTTGGCAAAGCCGCCGAGGTCGATGCGCATCCCCGGGCGGCCGAAGCGCAGGGTGCCCGCGCGCAGGTCCAGGTCCAGGTGCTGCCAGCCGATGGCGGCCTGGGCGGCCCGCAGCGCGGCGCTGTCGGGTGCCGTGCCAGCGCGGTAGTCGTACAAATGTCCGGCGGCGGCATAGCTGATGTCGAAAGCGCCGTGCGTCAAGCGCGAGAAGGCCAGCGCGCGCTGCAGCAATTGCATCATCTCTGCGCTCAGCGGCACCGCCTGCGCTGCGGCTTCGCGGTTGATGCGCGACAGCTCTGACGTCGGCTTGTGCGGGCTCATCAGCCGGTCGATGCGGTGCATCTCGCACATCACAGCCTCGGCGGCAGCAGCACCTTCGCCGGCGTCGTCACACCACAGCTCGACGCTGATGGCCGTGCCCATGATGGCTTCTTCGCGCCGCAGCCAGCCGGCTGCGTGTGTGGTTAAGGGCGCGGGTGAGGACGCGAGTGAAGACGCGAACGAGGGCGCGGCAACGCCGGGCCGCCAGCGGGCAAGGGCCGGTGTCGTCGGGTGTCGGTGGGCCTGGGTTGAAGCGCTGTGGGGCATGCGTTGCTTCGCGTTCGCTGCCCGGACATGCGGCGGGTCAGAGGCGACCTGCGACACATGACCGGTGGATGGGGCGGGAAGCTAAGGGCGCGGCGCGCCCGCCACGGTGACGGGCGGTGCCGGATTGCCAGCAGTTGCGTCAGATGTGTCTGGACGACAGCGTCGGCCAGTGCCCCAAGGTGCCGCTCGTGCGCGCCGCGGTGGACGCTGGCGGTCACAGCCGGGTGGCGCTGCGGGTGGGTGCGTGCACCG
>JBBSCX010000524.1:0-1999 GCA_038249905.1 Burkholderiales bacterium | reverse complement strand
GACCGACAGCACCTCGCCCACGATCTTGTAATCGGCCGGGTTCTTGGCGCTGGAGATCAGTCCGGCGAGCAGCGCACCGTCCATCACGAAGGCGTCGGCACGCCCGGTGTCCATCAGCAGAAAGCTGTCGGCGTGGTCCTTGCCGTAGACCTCCTTGAAGTCCACGCCCGCAGCACGTTCGTGCTTGCGCAGCAGTTGCACCGAGGTGGTGCCGGTGGTGGTGGCCACGTTCTTGCCCGCCAGCTGGGCGATGCCGGTGATGCCCGAGGCCGCCTTGACCGCGATGCGCACCTCTTCGACATAGGTGGTGACGGCAAAGGCCACGTCGCGCTGGCGCGCGGTGTTGTTGGTGGTGGAGCCGCACTCGATGTCCACCGTGCCGTTCTGCACCAGCGGAATGCGGTTCTGCGACGTCACGGCCTGGAACTTGGTGTCCAGCTTAGCCAGACCCAGGCCCTTGCGCACGTCTTCCAGCACGCGCTGGCAGACCTCGAAGTGGTAGCCGGCGTACTTGCCGTCGCCCAGGGTGTAGGACAGCGGGCGCGACGATTCGCGCACGCCCATGGTGACGCTGCCGCTGGCCTTGATCTTGTCCAGCGTCTGCGTCTGCGTCTGCGCCTGCACCGGCGCTGTGGCCAACAGGACGCAGAGTGCGGCAACGGCGGCGGCGGCGGCCGACGCGACGGCCGGATTGAGTGCGGACTTATTCATGCAAGCTCCTTGATGTGGGGGCCGGTTCCAGCCCCGAGAGTAACCGTCGCGCGGCACCGGCTGGGTGCAACGCCGCGGCATTCTAGGAACCGTCCTGCCGCAGACAAGCGCGGACAAGCCCGCGGTGTGCAGGGCCTCAGGGGGCAGGCGACGCAGGATTCGCGCCAGCCACGAGGTGGTCCCACAACGCCCGCGCACCGGGCTTGATGTGGCGCGCCGGCAGTGGGCGTTCGCGGTAGGCGCGCACCTCCATCGTCAGTTCGAACTGTCCGCGTGGCGCGGCATGCACCAGGCGACGGGCCTTCAGGTCCTTGCGCACGGAACTGGCCGGCAGGAAGGCCACGCCGTGGCCTTCCAGCGCCATCGCCTTCAGGCCTTCGGACATGTCGGTCTCGTACTGCGTGTCCAGCGGTACGGGTGCGCCGGCCTGGCGCAGCACCAGTTCGACCAGCCGCGCCAGGTAGGCGCCGGAGGCATAACCCAGAAAGGGCACCGGCGCTGCGCCCGGGCCGGGCAGGCGGAACAGGGGCTCGCCACCCGGCCCGGCCTTGGCGTAGGGCGCCAGCGTCTCGTGGCCCAGGATCAGGAACTCGTAGCGCTCGGGCGTCAGTTGCAGCGGCTGGCTGGCGTGGTGATAGGCGATCAGCAGGTCGCAGCCGCCTTCGGTCAGGCGCAACACGGCGTCGTGCACGTTCAGCGCCGTGAGCCGGCTCTTGACGCCGCCGAAGCGCTGTCGCAGGTCTTCCTTGACACGCATCCACCAGTGCGGAAAGTAGGTGAAGGCCAGGGTGTGCGGCACCGCGAATTCGATCGTGTCCTGGCCCCCGGCACGGTGGCTGCGCATCAGGTTGCGGGTGGCGTTCAGCGCGTCCAGGATCTCCAGCGCCTGGGCGTGGAAGGTCTCGCCAGCCGGGGTCAGGCGCGTCGGGTAGCTGCTGCGGTCGACCAGGTCGATGCCGGTCCAGGCCTCCAGCGCCTGGATGCGGCGGCTGAAGGCCGGCTGCGTGACATGCCGCAACTGCGCCGAACGGCTGAAGCTGCGGGTCTCGGCCAGGCTCACGAAGTCCTCGAGCCACTTGGTTTCCATGCGGAAAGTGTAGGGGTGGGTCGGATGGGCCTCTCAGGATGGGCCGCGCTGTGTGGCCTCGCTGGATGGCCCCGCTGTACGGCCGCGCTGCGTGCACAGCCCGTGAAGCCATTGCTTCGCGGTGACTGAAGGCTCTTCGAGTTCCGACGCAGATGCCGCCTGCGATGATTTGCGCTTTGCCATCCCCGCTGGCTCACTGTC
>JBBSCX010000523.1:0-2004 GCA_038249905.1 Burkholderiales bacterium | reverse complement strand
GGCGCCCAACGGGAATGGCGCGGGAAGCCGCTTGGCGCCGCGCTCTTCCAGCGCCCGCGCCGTGTCGGCCAAAAAGGGCTGGGCCAGCAAGAACATCGTGCCCGCGCCGACCGCCGGCAACTCGCGTGCATGACGCGGCGGGAAGAAGTGCACGGGCCCGATGTCCATGGCGTCGAACAGGCGCCGGAACTGGTCTTCGACCACGTCGGCCAGTGCGCCCACCACCAGCAATTGCGGCGCGGGGGTGGCGGCCATCTCGGGCACCATCGAGGCCAGGCAGGCGTCTTCGCCCTGCGTGAAGGTGGTCTCGATGCCGCTGCCGCTGTAGTTCAGGATGCGCACCGCGGGCGCAAAAGTGCGGCCCAGGCGTTGCGCAGCGCGTGCGAGGTCGAGCTTGATGACCTCTGACGGGCACGATCCCACCAGAAACAGCAACTTGATGTCGGGCCGGCGCTCGAGCAGCCGCGTGACCACACGGTCGAGTTCGTCGTTGGCGTCGGCGATGCCGGCCAGGTCGCGGTCGTCGATGATGGCCGTGGCGAAGCGGGGCTCGGCAAAGATCATCACCCCCGCGGCGCTTTGCAGCAGGTGGGCGCAGGTGCGCGAGCCGACGACCAGGAAGAAGGCGTCCTGGATCTTGCGGTGCAGCCAGATGATGCCGGTCAGCCCGCAGAAGACCTCGCGCTGGCCGCGTTCCTTCAGCACCGGGGCGTCGGTGCAGCCGCTGCTGCCTGAACCCGTGGAAGCGACCGGGTGGATGTCGATCACAGCGCTCAAGCGGCCACCCCTGCGGTCTGCGCTGCCTGCTTCGCCAGCGCGTCCTGCGCCGCCGTCTGCAGCCGCGCCATGCGCAACTTCCAGATGAACTGACCGGCATTGACGACATAGGTGGCATAGGCCAACAGCGCCAGCCACATCAGCCCCTGCGCGTCGAGCGCGCCGGTGAACAGGGCCCACAGGTAGGCGGTGTGCAGGGCCAGCACGGCCATGCTGAACATGTCTTCCCAGTAAAAGGCCGGGGCAAACAGCCACATGTCGAAGACGACCTTCTCCCAGATGCAGCCGGTGATCATGATGGTGTAGAGCGTCAGCGTCTTGATCACCACCGACCACGTCGCGGCGTCCTGCCCCTCGCCCGTGACCAGGAAGCGCACCACCAGTCCGAGGCTGACCAGGAACACCAGAAACTGCACCGGCGCCAGGATGCCCTGCACCAGCGTCCAGACCGACTCATCGCGGCGGATGCGTTGCTCGGGGGTGTACAGACCGACATGCGCCGCAGCGCCAGCACCGGTCGACACGGTCGGGACATCGGCCATCGAAGCGGCCGGGCTGCGGGTGGTTGGGGACTGCATGGAGCGAATCTAGAGGCCCCTGGGGGGCGTGTCAACAGGGGTTGACGTCAGGTCAGCCTGACACTAACCTCGTTGCCGTGGGGGGAGAAACGTGGGTTGACGCTCAATGCGGCGCCCCGGGACACTCGAAAGGCGCCTCGCGGTGGGAAATTGACCACCCGCAGCGAGGCAAGGGTCACGCCGTCACCGGTCAAACCGGCGTCGTGGCATCCCAGGTGGGTGGTGTTGGGGCAGCCTCTGCGATTCAGCTGGCGGCCCGCACGGAGGCCGTTGATGGAAAGACCGGACAGCAACTTCGAGGCGGCGGACAAGATGTCGATGCCGTTGGCCGCGCTGGGCTTGTCGGACGCGATACCGCCGTCCGTCCCCTACCTGCCGCCCAGTCTGTTGCAGGAAGCCGAAGACGACGTCACGCCGCAGCAGCGGCTGTCGCACATCGTGCGCACGATCGAGCAGGACATCATTCCGCGGCTGCTGCGCAGCCACGCCGATGTGCGCGCCGTGCGCCAGGCCACGCGGCAGGCGGCAGCCCGCACCGGTCCGCCAGAGCCCGATGCCGTGGAAGAAGCGACCAAGCTGGTGCTGACCGGCACCGAAGACGGCTGGGCGGCCAGCATCGATGCGCAGCTGGCGCGTGGCGTCAGCGTCG
>JBBSCX010000522.1:0-2014 GCA_038249905.1 Burkholderiales bacterium | reverse complement strand
GTCGACGAGGATGGCGTTGCGCAGCTTCTCGGCCTCGACCGTCTGGCGCTGCACGAATTCGGCCCGTGTCATCGCGGTGGCCGCGGCCATCACGTTGAAGCGGAAGGGGATGAACAGCACCTCGCACTTGCCTGGCACCAGAGCCCGCGGGTCGCCGAAGATCTTGATGATCTCGGACTCGAGATCGTCGTCGGCGATCAGGCCGCCCAGGCCCACTGCGTCCAGCCGGGCCAGCAGCCCGGACTCGGGGTTGGCGTCGCGCAATGCGCGCTTGAAGGCCTCGAAGTCGCGGTCGGCCAGGGCCTTCATGCCCGGGTAGGTGGCCACAGTGAAGCTCATGCCGACATAGCCGCCGGCGGCCACGTCCAGGCTGTAGCCGCTGGCCAGCATGAAGCCGTCGGTATTGGTCTCGCTGTCCAGGCTGACCCAGGGCACGTCGGTGCGCACGCCGTCGGGCGCGCCGCGCACGTTGGAGTTGAAGCTCAGGTAGTTGAGGCCGTAGACCTTCGCGTTGACGCCGATCTCGGGCGCGCCGAACTCGAAGAAGACGTAGGGCGTGTCGACGTTGGTCAGGCTCTGCAGCGAGATGCCGTACAGCCCCGTCTGCCCCGCCGGCAGCACGCGCGGGCCACCCAGGCCGATGGTGACGTCAGGCTCCAGCGCTGGCTCGATCAGGTAGCGGTAGGGCAGGGTCGCGGTCTGCCCGTCGGGGTTGATGACGGCCACGTCGTACAGGCCGTAAGGCTGATTGCGCAGATCCCAGATGGCGATGATGGTGGTCGCGTCCAGCACCTCGTAGCGCACGGGCTCGATCTCGGCGATGCCCGGGCGCACCAATTTCACCAGCGCTTCGTTCTGGAAGCGTGCGCCGGTGATGGTGGTCGTCACCCAGCGGCCATCGCCGCCCTGGTCCTGGCGGATGTCGGTGACGGAAAACGGCAGCGCGCGCACCGTGATCGTGGCCGGCGCGTTGGCCTGCGATCCCGAGCGGCCCTGCACCAGCACGTAGTACTCGCCGGCCGTCGACGAGGGGATGAAGGCTACCGGGCTGGCGGCCAGCGGATCGGTGGCACCGGCGTCGAAGGCAAAGCCGCTGGCCACGTCGCCATAGCGCACATACAGCTCGTTGGCCGAGTTCGCATTGCTGGCGTTGAGCTCGAAGCGCAGCGTCTCGTTGCTGCCGACGACGACGCGGTACAGCTTCTGCTCGCCGGGCGACAGCGTCAGCGTCTGCGGCACACCCAGGCGCAATTCGGGCACCGTGACGGTGATGGGGTCGGCCGAGACGGTGATGTTGTTGCGCTCGTCGACGCCCTCGAACACCTCGTTGAAGATGTCCGTGCGCACGATGATGCGGTACTGCCCGGCCTTGGCCGGCGGCAGCGCCGCCGTCAGCGTGGCCGTGTACTCGGCCCCGGCCGCCAGGCCGCCGTTGTGCGTGACGCGGCCCAGCAGGATGTCGTCCAGCCCCCAGACGCCATCGGCCGACAGGTACAACGCGTCGGCCCAGCTGCCGGTGGCGGGCTGCGCGGCCACGTTGCGCACCGTGAAGCTGATGTCCAGTGGCGCACCGCTGGCGGCCAGCGGCGGCAGGCCGATGTCGGTCACGACCAGGTCCGAAGGCGGGGGCCGCTCGATCAGCACCGGCGTGGCGGTGGCGGTGGCGTTGTTGCCCTCGGCGCCGGCCTCGAACACCACGCCACGCAGATTGCCTGCCGACACCGGGTCGGTCAAAACGAAGACGTAGTAATCGCCGACGATGTCGGCGGGCAGCCGGAAGTCGGTGACGACGTTGTAGGTGGCGCCGGCAGCCAGCCCGCCGTCGCGCCGCACCTGGCCCAGGTAACGGTCGGCGACGGGGTCGAGGAAGGGGTCGGCCGACAGATAGACACGGTCGAACCAGCTGCCGTTGGCCCCTGTGCCGCCGGCATTGCTGACGGTCCAGGACAGGTTCAGCTGCCGGCGCCAGCGTGATCGTGACGGGCACCACCGTGACGTTGTTGCCCTCGTCGCG
>JBBSCX010000521.1:0-2022 GCA_038249905.1 Burkholderiales bacterium | reverse complement strand
TGGACGTGGATTTGGGCGCCGTGCAGCTGGGCAGCGACGAGGCCCATGCGATGTCGCAGCAAATTGCCGAGCTGACCGCCGACCAGCGTGGCGACCAGCTACAGCGCCTGGAACGTGGCCTGCTGCGGCTGGAGCGCATCAACGTGCAAACGTTGGCCATGCTGCAAAAGCTGGTGGATTCGGTGAAGAAGAAAGACGCAGGTAGCTGATGGCTGCAGTTCCCCGCACCGGCGCTGTGATGTGCATCGTCGGCGCCCGCCCCAACTTCATGAAGATGGCGCCCATCTTGCGCGCGCTGGCCGCGCACGAACCGCCGCTGCCCGCGCTGCTGGTGCACACCGGCCAGCACTACGACGCCAGCATGAGCGACAAGCTCTTCGCCGACCTGCGCCTGCCGTCGCCCGACATCAACCTCGAAGTCGGCTCTGGCAGCCACGCCGTGCAGACGGCCGAGGTGATGAAGCGCTTCGAGCCGGCGCTTGACGAACACCAGCCCGCCTGCGTGCTGGTGGTGGGCGATGTCAATTCCACGCTGGCCTGCACGCTGGTGGCGGTGAAGAAGGGCATTCCCGTCGTTCACGTGGAAGCCGGGCTGCGCAGCTACGACCGCAAGATGCCTGAAGAGATCAACCGCGTGCTCACCGACCAGGTGGCCGACCGCCTGTACACCACCGAACGCAGCGCCGAAGCCAACCTGGTGCGCGAAGGCGTGGATGCATCGCGCGTCGTCTTCGTCGGCAATGTGATGATCGATTCGCTGCTGTCCAACCGCGAATTTGCGCGCCCCGCCGCCGCCACGCTGCGCGAGCATGGTGCTGACCCGGCTTTGATCGACCACCCCCGCGGCTACGGCGTCGTCACGCTGCACCGGCCGTCGAACGTCGACAGCGCCGAAACGCTGGCGGCCGTGCTGGGCGTGCTGGCCGAGGTGTCGCAGCAACTGCCGCTGGTCTTCGCGCTGCACCCGCGCACCCGCGCCAACATCGACCGCTTCGGCCTGAACGGTCTGCTGCAGCCGCAACGCATGGCCGTGCTGCCGCCGCAGGGCTACCTGGAAATGGTGGGCCTGATGCAAGGCGCCACGCTGGTGCTGACCGACTCTGGCGGCCTGCAGGAAGAAACCACCGCGCTCGGCGTGCCCTGCCTGACGATGCGCGAGAACACCGAGCGGCCGATCACGGTGGAGCAGGGCACGAACACGATGGTGGGCAGCGACGTGGCGGCCATCAGGGCGGGCGTTGCGGCAATTCTGGCGGGGCAAGGCAAGCGAGGGCGTGTGCCCGAGTTCTGGGACGGCCATGCCGCAGAGCGCATTGCTGCCGATTTGTACCGGTGGTTGCAGGCCGGGGCGCGCTGAAAATCAGACCATGTTGGCGCCCACGACCCTCTGCAACGCACTGACCATCGACGTCGAAGACTACTTCCAGGTCTCGGCGTTCGCGCCCTATATCCGGCGCGACGAGTGGGACACACGCGAGTGCCGCGTCGAGCGCAATGTCGAACGCATCTTGGCGATGCTGGCCGAACGTGATGTGAAGGCCACCTTCTTCACCCTGGGTTGGGTGGCCGAGCGTTACCCGCAGCTGGTGCGGCGCATCGTCGAGGGCGGCCACGAACTGGCCAGCCACGGCTACGGCCATGAACGGGCCAGCGACTTGAGCGAGGCCGCCTTCCGCGAAGACATCACCCGTTCCAAGCACCTGCTGGAAGACCTGGCCGGCCGCCCGGTGCTGGGCTACCGCGCGCCCAGTTTCAGCATCGGCATCGGCAACCTGTGGGCCTTCGACCAACTGGCCCGCGCCGGCTACCGCTACAGCAGCAGCATCTACCCCATCAAGCACGACCATTACGGCATGCCCGATTCGCCGCGCTTCGCCTACCGCGTGGGCGCCGGGTTGCTGGAAGTGCCGGTGTCCACGGTGCGCATGGGCAAGCGCAACCTGCCTTCGCCGGGCGGCGGCTGGTTCCGCTTGATGCCGTATGCCCTGTCGCGCTGGATGCTGAACCGCGTGAACCATGAAG
>JBBSCX010000520.1:0-2025 GCA_038249905.1 Burkholderiales bacterium | reverse complement strand
GTGCGACGCAGGCCGCTGCCACCTTCTGCCCTGTGGCCACGCTGCCGGTGAAGCTGATGGCGTCCACGCGCGGGTCTTCCAGCAGCACCGTGCCGACTTCAGAACCCCGGCCCATCACCAGGTTGAAAACGCCCTTGGGCAGGCCGGCACGCAGCAGGATGTCCGCCAGGTGCCAGGCGGATGCCGGCACCAGATCGGCCGGCTTCATCACCACCGTGTTGCCGAACGCCAGCGCCGGCGCCAGCTTCCATGCGGGGATGGCGATGGGGAAGTTCCACGGCGTGATCAGCCCGATGACGCCCAGCGCTTCACGTGTGACTTCCACGCCCACGCCCGGCCGTACCGAAGCCACCACCTCGCCGCCAACGCGCAGCGCTTCGCCGGCGAAGAACTTGAAGATGTTGCCGGCGCGCGCGACTTCGCCAATGGCTTCGGGCAGCGTCTTGCCTTCTTCGCGCGCCAGCAGGTCGCCCAGCTCGGCGCGGCGTGCCAGGATCTCGGTGCCGGCAGCGTCCAGCACGTCGAAGCGCTGCTGCGGTGTGCTTTGTGACCAGCCGGCAAAGGCTGCTCGCGCGGCGGCGATGGCTTCACGCGCCTGCGCCGCATCGGCCTGGGCGAACTCGCCCACCAGGTCGCGCGTATCGCTGGGGTTGATGTTGCGCGAGGCATTGGCGCCCTCGACCCATTCGCCGTTGATCAGATTCTTGAACATGGTCCTGCTTTCCTCAGTTCACATTAATGGTTGTGTCGCGGCATGTCATGCCCGACAGCGCGGTACTTCAAGGCCAGCTCCATGCAGCCGCCGCTGTCGAGCTGGCCCACGGTTTGGCGATAGATCTCCTGCCATGGCGTCTGGCTGGGCGGCACCGGTGGCACACCGCCGGCCTTGCGGCGCGCGATCTCAGCGTCGTCTACCAGCACGTTACAGCGGCCGGTGTTCAAGTCGATGCGCACCGTGTCGCCCGTTTGCAGCCAGGCCAGCCCACCGCCCACCGCGCTCTCGGGCGATGCGTTCAGGATCGAAGGGCTGGCCGAAGTGCCCGACTGCCGGCCGTCGCCCAGCGTCGGCAGGCTGTTGATGCCTTGCTTGATCAACGCATCCGGCGGCTGCATGTTCACCACCTCGGCCGAACCGGGCCAGCCCACCGGCCCGGCGCCGCGCACCACCAGCAGGCAGCGTGCGTCGATGGCGAGCAGCGGGTCGTTGATGCGCGCGTGGTAATCCTCCGCACTGTCAAAGACGATGGCGCGGCTGTCGAAGACGTTCTCGCGGCCGGGCTCGCTCAAATAGCGGGTGCGGAACTCGTCAGAAATGACGCTGGTCTTCATCACCGCAAAGTCGAACAGGTTGCCGCTCAGCACCAGGAAGCCCGCGCGTTCTTTCAGTGGCTGGGCGAAGGGTCGGATGACTTCGCGGTCGGATGTTTCACGGTCCTGCAAGTTGGCAGCCATGCTGAGGCCGGTGACGGTGGGGCGATCGGCGCGCAGCTTGCCGGCGCCCAGCAGTTCCCACATCACCGCCGGCACACCACCGGCGCGGTGAAAGCGTTCGCCCAAAAAGCGGCCCGCGGGCTGCATGTCCAGCAGCAGCGGCACGTCGTAGCCATGGGCCATCCAGTCTTCGCGTTTCAGCTCGACGCCGGCATGGCGCGCCATCGCCATCAAGTGCGGCTGCGCGTTGGACGAACCGCCTATGGCCGCATTGACAACGATTGCGTCCAGGAACGCATCACGCGTGAGGATGCGCGACGGCCGCAGGTCTTCGAATGCCATCTCGACGATGCGGCGCCCTGTCTGGTAAGCCATCTGCCCGCGTTCGCGATAGGGCGCGGGAATGGCAGAGCATCCAGTCAGCGACATGCCCAGTGCTTCCGCTATCGCGTTCATGCTGGACGCCGTGCCCATGGTGTTGCAGTGCCCGGCCGAAGGCGCCGAAGCCGCCGCCATGGCCAGAAACTCTTCGCTGTCGATCTCACCGGCGGCCAGCAGCTTGCGGCCCTTCCACACCACGGTGCCCGAACCGAC
>JBBSCX010000519.1:0-2029 GCA_038249905.1 Burkholderiales bacterium | reverse complement strand
TGTCCCTGTCACTGCTGCTGGCCCTGGCCGCCCCGCTCGCCATGGCTCAGAACACGCCCGTGGGCGTGTGGAAGACCATCGACGACAAGACCAAGACCGAACGCGCGCAGATCCGCATCACCGACAGCGGCGGTGTGCTCAGCGGCAAGGTCGAAAAACTGCTGGCGGCCGATGCCAAGCCCGATGCCGTCTGCGACAAGTGCAGCGACGACCGCAAGGACAAGCCGATGGTCGGCCTGGAGGTCATCCGCGGCGTGAAGAAGGCCGACAGCGAGGGCTTGTGGGACGGCGGCACCATCCTCGATGCCGCCGAAGGCAAGATCTACAAGGTGCGGATGACGCCCGTCGAAGGCGGCGCCAAGATGGAAGTGCGCGGCTTCGTCGGCATGCCGATGCTGGGCCGCACGCAGGTCTGGACCCGCGTCGAATGACGCCAGGAAGGACGCCGAAAATGAGCGACATGGACCGATTCAACGTGCGCAAGGTGGCCGTGCTCGGCGCTGGCGTGATGGGTGCGCAGATCGCCGCGCACTTGGCCAACCTGAAGGTGCCGGTGGTGCTTTTCGACCTGCCGGCCAAGGAAGGCGAACGCAACGGCATCGTCACCCGCGCCATCGAGGGCCTGAAGAAGCTCAAGCCCGCGCCGCTGGGCGTGCCTGAGCTGGCCGGGTTGATCGAGGCCGCGAACTACGACGAGCATCTGGCGGAGCTGGGTGAGTGCGATCTCGTCATCGAGGCCATCGCCGAGCGCATGGACTGGAAGCTGGCGCTGTACGAGAAGATCGCGGGCGCACTGGCGCCGCATGCCATCGTCGCCAGCAACACCTCGGGCCTGTCGATCACGAAGCTGGCCGCGGCGCTGCCCGACACGGTGAAGCCTCGCTTCTGCGGCATCCACTTCTTCAACCCGCCGCGCTACATGGCCCTGGTCGAGTTGATCGACACCCCGGCGACCCGGCCCGAGGTGCTCGACCAGCTGGAAGCCTTCGTCACCACGACGCTGGGCAAGAGCGTGGTGCGCGCCAGGGACACGCCCAACTTCATCGCCAACCGCGTCGGCATCGCCGGCATGCTGGCGACGATGAAGGAGGCCGAGACCTATGGCCTGAGCTACGACGTCGTCGACGACCTGACCGGCAAGAAGTTCGGTCGCGCCAGCAGCGGCACCTTCCGCACCGCCGACGTGGTGGGGCTGGACACGATGGCGCATGTGATCCGCACGTTGCAGAACAACTTGGCCGACGATCCTTTCTTCCCGAGCTACGCCACGCCACCGGTATTGCAAGCGCTGATCGACAAGGGCGCGCTGGGCCAGAAGGCCGGGGCAGGTTTTTACAAGAAGGTGGGCAAGGACATCCTGCGTCTGGACCCGGCCAGGCAGGACTATGTGCCGGCAGGTGGCAAGGCCGACCCCATCGTCGACCGCATGCTGAAGAAGCCCGCGGCCGAGCGCCTGAAATTGCTGCGCGAGAGCAGCAACCCGCAGGCGCAGTTTCTGTGGGCCATCCTGCGCGACGGCTTCCATTACGCCGCGGTGCACCTGGAGGCGATCGCCGACAGTGCGCGCGATGTCGACTTCGCGATGCGCTGGGGCTTCGGCCTGAAGCAGGGGCCGTTCGAGCTGTGGCAGGAAGCGGGCTGGACGACCGTGGCGCAGTGGGTGCAGGAGGACATCGACGCCGGCAAGGCGCTGAGCCGCGCGCCCTTGCCGGCCTGGGTGTCCGAGGGGCCCGTCCCGCTGAAAGGTGTGCACACGCCCGAGGGTTCGTGGAGCCCGGCGCGTCAGGCTTATGTGCCTGTCAGCAGGCTGCCGGTCTATGCCCGCCAGCACTTCCGCGAAGCCGTGCGCGGGTCCGGCGCACCCGACCCATTGCAGGCGGGCACCGAACTGTTCCGCAACGAAGAGGTGCGTGTCTGGACGCTGGACGGCGAGGTCGTCATTGCCAGCATCACCGCCAAGCTGCACCTGATCAGCCCCACCGTGGCCGAGGGCCTGCAGGCGGCGCTGGACCGCGCCGAGGCCGGCTTC
>JBBSCX010000518.1:0-2032 GCA_038249905.1 Burkholderiales bacterium | reverse complement strand
GCGCGGCCGCTCAGCACCCGCCGCGCCCACAGGCGGTTGAAGTCGTGCAGGCACTGCGTGATGCGCGTGCCGCCGCTCCAGTCCTGCACCTCGCGCACCACTTTCGCCACGGCGATGTCGGGGTCGCGCGCGCGCAGGCTGCGTGTGGTGCGCGTCAGCCGCGTGCCGAAGACGAAGCTTTCGACGCGCGTGTCGGCCTGGCCGACGGCATGCGTGAAGTGCAGCAGCATGCGCGAATATCGGCTCATGCTGCCCGAGATGTCGGCCAGCACCACCAGCGGCGCGGGCTGAAGACGCGGGCGGCGCCAGCGCAGCTGCCACAGCTCGCCGCCCTGGCGCGCCATCGCCTGCAAGGTGGCCCGGGCGTCGATGCGGCCGGGCCGCGGCGCCCGTTCGGCGCGGCGCGTGGCCAGCGGCGTTGTCAGCAGCACCATGTCGCGCAGCAGGCGCTGGGCTTGCCGCCATTCGTCGGCCGTCATGGTCTCGAAGTCGGCCTGGGACAGCAGTTCGCGCTCGCTCCAAGTCAGCGTGGCGTCGACCTCGATCTGATCGGGCGGCGGCGGTGGGGCCGGCGCGTGCGGCGGGTGCGGAAACAGCGCTTCACCCAGGCGCCGGTTCTCGGGCGGCGGCGGCTGCTCGGTCTTGGCCTGCACCCGCGGCAGCAGCAGAGCCATCATGCGGCCGGCCAGGTCGGGGTCGCGCCAGTACAGCGTGAAGGCCTGCTCGAACAGTTCGCGGTGCTCGACGCGGTCGATCAGGCAGGCGGCCAGCACGTCATGAAAGTCGACCCTGCTCTCGATGCCGGCCACGGGCAGCGCGGACAGCGCCAGCTGGATGCGGTCGGTGCCCACCGGCATGCCCGCCGCACGCAGCACGCGACCGAAGTGCATGACGTTGGCGGCCAGGCGGCCGGGCAGGGCGTTGTGCGGGGTGTCGGGCTGGGTCACGTGCAGGGTCTCCGGCTGGGCTGTCGGCGGACGGCCGCTGCCCGGTGACGCGGCGAACATGCCGCCTCAGCCCGTCAGCCGCTCGCTGCCCAGGCGCATCTGCTCCAGCAGCCGGGCGGCCTCGCTGCCCTGCACCTTGGCGATGTCGTCCTGGTACTTCAGCAGCACGCCCAGCGTGTGGTTGATGGTCTCGGGGTCCAGCGCCACGGCGTCCAGTTCCATCAGCGCGCGGGTCCATTCGATGGTCTCGGCGATGCCGGGCAACTTGTACAGCTCCACGCTGCGCAGGCGCTGCACGAAGGCCACGATCTCGGCCGACAGCCGCGCCGGTGCGCCGGGCACGCGCCGCGCCAGGATCTGCGCCTCGCGCGCCGCATCCGGGAAGCCCACCCAGTGGTACAGGCAGCGGCGCTTGACGGCGTCGTGGATCTCGCGCGTGCGGTTGCTGGTCAGCACCACGATCGGCGGCGTCACGGCCTTGACCGTGCCGTACTCGGGGATGGTGATCTGGAAGTCGCTCAGCACCTCCAGCAGGAAGGCCTCGAAGGGCTCGTCGGCGCGGTCGAGCTCGTCGATCAGCAGCACCGGCGGCACCGGCTGCGCGGGGTCGATGGCCTGCAACAGCGCGCGGCGGATCAGGAAGCGGTCGCTGAACAGTTCGCCGGCCAGTCGGGCGCGGCCTTCACCAGGCGCTTCGGCTTCGGGGGTGGATTCGGCCAGGCGGATCTCGAGCATCTGCCGGGCGTAGTTCCATTCATAGGCCGCGCCGGCCAGGTCCAGGCCTTCATGGCATTGAAGGCGAATGAGCGGCCGGCCCAGCATGGCGGCCAGGGTCTTGGCGATCTCGGTCTTGCCGGTGCCGGGCTCACCTTCCAGGAACAGCGGGCGCTGCAGCTTCAGCGCCAGGTACACGGTGGTGGCCAGCGCGCGCTCGGGCACGTAGTCCAGCGCCAGCAGGCGCGCGGCGGTGTCGTCGATCGAGGTGGGCAGGGCGGTGTCGGTCACGGCTAGTCAGGGAAGGAAAGGGCGAAAAAAAGCGCCGCACGCGGCGGCGCTTGCATCATGGCGCAGTCGGCTCTCAGTTC
>JBBSCX010000517.1:0-2073 GCA_038249905.1 Burkholderiales bacterium | reverse complement strand
TGGTGCCGGTCGTGAATTCGGTGTAGGCCTTGTCAGCGCCGTTGGCCTTGATGTACGCGATCGCCTTGGCAACCATCGCCTCGGCTTCTGGCTTGCTGCCCTTGGCGGCAATGGACTGGGCCGGCAGCGCGACGCTCAGCGTCAGGGCGGCGGCAATGAAGGTGTTGAGGAACATTGAACGGTTCATGGGGCTCGTGGGCGCCATGAGGTGAGGACGGCGATTTATCGGCACCCGGCGCAGGGACTTGATGCGCCCTGAGGGCCAGTGGCAGTGACCGATGGCGCGCGTCGCGTCAGGCGGCGTTGCAACACGACTCCAGTTCCGGCGCGCAGTGCCGAAAGCTCACCGTGTGTGCGGCGCAAGCCGACCGGCGTTGGCGCCGTGCTTCGGCCATTGGCCCACACGCTGCGGCCATGTCGCCGTTGAATGCCCGCCTGCAGGAGTTCTCGAGATGTCTTTTCGACCGACGGTTGCCCAACGCCTCTACATCGGCTTTGGTCTGATCCTGGCGATCCTCATGGCCGTGACGGCTGTGGCCGTCGTCAAGGTCCAGGTCATCAACGACTCGCTGCGGGTCAACAGCGAACAGCAGGCGCCGATTCAGCGCTTCGCGATCAACTTCCGTGGCTCGGCGCACGACCGCTCGATCGCCATCCGTGACGTGGTGTTGAGCACGAGCCCTGCGGACCGCCAGCGCGAAATCGCCGCCATCGACCAGCTGGCCGCCTTCTATGCCAAGTCGGCCGGGCCGCTGGAGGCGCTGATCGGCGCCTCCGGTGCATCGCCCGAACTGGCGCGCCTGTACGCCGGCATCAAGGACATCGAACGCGAGGCCGTCGAGACCACCAAGGCGATCATCGCCGCCGTGGAAAAGGACGACACGGCAGCGGCTCAAGCTCTGCTGTGGGGGAAGGCCAAGCCGCAGTACGTGCAGTGGCTGGCAGCGGTCAACAAGCTCATCGACTTCGAGGAAGAGCGCATCCAGGCCGAGAACACGGTCGCGATGCGGGAGGCGGGTGGCTTTCTGGCGGTGATGCTGGTCGCGCTGGTCGCAGCGCTTGTCGTCGGCGTGGCGCTGGCGTGGATGATCACTCGCAGCATCCTGGCCCAGCTCGGCGCCGAGCCCACGGCACTGGGTGATGCCGCACAGCGCGTGGCCGAAGGCAACCTGAGCGTGGTGCCCGGCGCCGCGCAGGCACCGGCGGGCAGCGTGCTGTCGTCGCTGGGCAGCATGCAGGCCAGCCTGGCGCGGCTGGTGGGCCAGGTGCGCACGGCCTCTGACTCGATCGCCACCGGCTCGCAAGAGATCGCCAGCGGCAATGCCGACCTCAGCCAGCGCACCGAGACGCAGGCCAGCAGCCTGCAGCAGACGACGGCGTCGATGCAGCAGCTTTCGCAGACGGTGCAGGCCAACGCCGACACCGCGGTCGAGGCCGAGCGCATGGCCGGCGGCGCCTCTGCCGCCGCAGCCAAGGGCGGCGAGGTGATGGCTCAGGTCGTCACGACGATGCAGGACATCTCTACCTCGTCGCGCAAGATCGCCGACATCATCGGTGTCATCGACGGCATCGCCTTCCAGACCAACATCCTGGCGCTGAACGCCGCAGTGGAGGCGGCTCGGGCCGGCGAACAAGGCCGCGGCTTCGCCGTCGTGGCTTCTGAAGTGCGCAACCTGGCGCAGCGCTCGGCCGGCGCTGCCAAGGAGATCAAGTCGCTGATCGGCGCCAGCGTCGAAAGAGTCGAAAACGGCACCCGCCTGGTGACCGGCGCGGGGCAGACGATGGACGACATCGTCATCCAGGTGAGGCAGGTCAGCGAACTGATCGGCAGCATCTCCAGCGCCACCGCCGAGCAGACCCAGGGCATCGTGCAGGTGGGGCGGGCAGTGATCCAGCTCGACGAGTCGACGCAGCAGAATGCGGCCCTCGTCGAACAAAGCGCGGCCGCTGCCGACAGCTTGCACCGCCAGGCTGCGGGCCTTGCCGAAGTGGTCAGCGTGTTCAAGTTGGCCGGTGACAGGGCCCCAGGGTCGGCGGCTTACGCGGCCCCGGTGATTGCCAGGGTAGCCGCCA
>JBBSCX010000516.1:0-2075 GCA_038249905.1 Burkholderiales bacterium | reverse complement strand
TGGCCCTGGTCGGCGGCAAGGAACGCGTCGAGGCCGGCCACCTGGAAGGCCACGCGCCGCAGCAGAGCCTGCAGGCCTTTGCGCCGGCACGCGACGTCACCGGCGACCGCGCCGTGGTGGAGTGGATCGTGCGCGGCCCCCGCGGCGCGGCGCTGGCGCTGACGGCCACGGCCGACCGCGCGGGCACGGTGCGCACCGAAGTCACGCTGGACTGAGCGTCTGAGCGCGCCCCCGTCCGCCTTGCCCCCGCCCGTGTCGGCCCCGCCCGTGTCGGCCCCGCCCGTTTTGCCGCCGCCCGTGTTGTCCTCGATCGGGACGCAGGACGGCGAGCATTTCGACACGCTGTTCGACTTTCTGCCCGTCGGCGCCTACCGCACGCGGCCCGACGGCGTAATGGTGCGCGCCAACCCGGCGCTGGTGCGACTGAACGGCTTTGCCGACGAGGCCGAGCAACTGGCTTGCGTCAGCGACATTGCCGGCCAGTGGTACGTGCAGCCCGGGCGCCGGGCCGAGTTCCAGCGCACGCTCGAAGCCGAGGACCGCGTGGTCGGCTTCGAGTCCGAGGTCTATCGCTACAAGGCGCGAGAGCGCATCTGGATCAGCGAGAACGCACACCTGGTGCGTGGTGCCGATGGGCAGCCGCTGTACTACGAAGGCACGGTCGAGGAAATCACCGACCGGGTGCGCGAGCGCGCGGCCCTGCAGCGCAGCGAACAACAGTTGCGCGTCATCACCCAGCAGCTGCCCGGTGTCGTCTACCGCGTGCTCATCGAGCCCGACGGCCGGCGCGTCATCGACTACCTCAGCGACGGCGTGCACGCGCTGTATGGCGTCGGCCCGGAGGAGGCGCTGCGCGACAACCGCATGCTGGCGCACTTTCGCCATCCCGATGATTTCGATCGCATCGAAGGCGAGCTGGCCGCAGCCACCGCCGCCTGCGGACCGCTGACCATCGAGTACCGCATCGTCGCCGCCGACGGCACCGAAAAGTGGGTGCAGCAGACCTCGGTGGCCGGCGCGCCCGAGGGCGCAGCGCAGGTGCGCATCGGCGTCATGCTCGACGTGACTGAACGCAAGCGCGCCGAAGCGGCGCTGCTGCGCAACAGCGAACTCTGGAAGCTGGCGCTGGAGGCCACGGGCGACGGCGTCTGGGACTGGCGCGTGCAGGAAGGGCGCGAGCTGTTGTCGCCGCAGTGCAAGGCGCTGTATGGCTTCGAGCCGCACGAATTGCCCGACACGCCCGATGCGCTGGACGCCCGCACCCACCCCGACGATCTGGCCGGCATGCACGCGGCGCGCGAGGCCCACTTTGCCGGCCTGGCGCCGACTTATGTCAACGAACTCCGCGTGCAGTGCAAGGATGGGCGCTGGAAGTGGATCCTGACGCGCGGCATGGTGCTGGAGCGCGACGCCGCCGGCCGGCCGCTGCGCATGATCGGCACCCACACCGACATCACCGCGCGCAAGCAGGCCGAGGACCTGCGTCTGCAGCGCGACCTGGCGGCGGCGGCGGACCGCGCCAAGTCGCTGTTCCTGTCGCGCGTCAGCCATGAGCTGCGCACGCCGCTGAACGCCATCCTCGGGTTCTCGCAACTGCTGGAACTGCAGTTGCCCGCCGGCACGCGTGAACAGCAGTGGGTGCAGCAGGTGCTGGGCAGCGGCCGCCACCTGCTGGCGCTGATGGACGACATCCTGGACCTCAGCAGCGCGCAGAGCGGGCAGTTGCCGATCGAGATGAATGCCGTGCCGCTGGCGCCGCTGCTGGAAGAGGCGCGCAGCATGCTGGCCGGTGCCGCGCAGGACGCCGGTGTGGACGTGATGCTGCACGCGCCCGCAGATGGCCTGCCGACACCGCGCGCCGATCGCAAGCGGCTGCTGCAGATCGTCACCAATCTGCTGGGCAATGCCATCAAGTACAACCGTCGCGGCGGCTGGGTGGAGGTGGTGGTGCGGGGGGTGGCGCGGGCGGACGGTGAAGTTGGCGAAGGCGGCGACGTTGGCGCCGGTGGCGCCGGTGGCGGGGTCGAGATCGACGTCATCGACAACGGTCCCGGGCTGGACGCCGAACAGCTGTC
>JBBSCX010000515.1:0-2089 GCA_038249905.1 Burkholderiales bacterium | reverse complement strand
GTGCAGCTGACGCGCCAGGGCGCCACCGGCATGGTCGTCAACGAAGGGCAACTGCGCGCTTCATTGGGCGGCTACATCGCGCTGCTGGCGCCCGAAGTGCGCAACAGCGGCGTCATCATCGCGCAGCTGGGCACCGTGGCATTGGCGGCCGGCGAAGCCTTCACGCTGAACTTCGACGCGCGCCGCGGCTTGACCGGTCTGGTGGTGCAGCCCGGCACGCTGAAGGCCGTGGTCGACAACCAGGGCGCGGTGCTTGCGCCCGGTGGGCTGGTCATTCTGTCGGCGCAGGCGCTGGATCGCCTGCAGAGCGCCGTGGTCAACAACAGCGGCCGCATCGAGGCCACCGGCCTGCAGCGCCAGGGTGGTCGCATCCGCCTGAGCAGCAGCGGCGCGGTCGCCAACGAAGGCCGTGTCGACGTATCGGCCGGTACCGACGGTTCGCCCGCCGGCCAGGTGGAAGTGCAGGCTGCGCAGGTTCACAACGCCGGCGCGCTGCTGGGCCAGGCCGCAGGCATGGCCGCGGCTGGCGGCAGCGTGCGCATCGACGCCGATGTCTTCACCCAAGCTGCTACCGGGTCGATCGACGTCAGTGCGCTGGCCTCTTTCGGCGCAGACCGCAACCTGGCTGCAACTGCAACTGCTGCGACCGGCGGCAGCGTGGCCGTGCAGGCGCACAGCGGGCTGCAGGTGGCCGGGCGCATGTCCGCCACTGCCGATGTGGCTGCCGGCAGTGCCGGCAATGCGGGCGGAGGACAGATTTCGTTGCGGTCCGACGCTGGCAGCGTGACGCTGCAGAGCGCGGTGCTCGACGCCTCGGGCGCGACGCAAGGCGGTCGCATTGCCGTGGCATCGGCGGTTGCCATGCCGGTTGCCATGCCGGTTGCAGGAAGCACTGGCGCGGCCGCTGGGTCCACTGAGCCTCGGCCTGCGCCCTTGCCCACACCCAAGCCCGTTCCAACCACTGCGCTGCTGGGCGCGACCGAAGTGCGCAGCGGCAGCCGCCGCGGCGCTGGCGGCAGCGTCACGCTGACCGGTGAACGCGTGGGTGTGTTCGACCGCAGCGTGGTCGAGGCCAATGGCGCCACCGCAGGCGGCCACGTCCGCATCGGCGGCGGTTTCCAGGGGAAGGACTCGTCGGTCGCCAACGCCAGGCAAACCGTTGTCTCGCGCGACGCGCGCATCGAGGCACGGGCCACCGACAGCGGCGACGGCGGTCGTGTCATCGTCTGGTCGGACGAGCGCACCTCATTCAGCGGCCACATCGACAGCCGGGCCGGCGCGCAGGGCGGCGCGGGCGGTTTCGTCGAGGTCTCGGGCAAGCAGCAACTGCAGTTTCAGGGCATGGTCGATGCGTCGGCCGCCCGCGGCGCAGCCGGCACGCTGCTGCTCGACCCGCGTGACATCACCGTCATCGCTGGCGGCACGGATCTCGTTGGCCAAGTCGACCAGTTCACCGACACCCCGGGTGCTGACAGCACCATTGCGCCCGCCACGATCACAGCGGTAACGAATGCCGGCACCGCAGTCGAACTGCAGGCCAACCGCGACATCTTCATCAACAGCTCGATCCTCAGCAACAACGGCGATGTCAACGCCAACTTCGGGAAGGGCGGCAACCTGACGTTCCGCGCCGGGCGCTCGATCACCGTCAATGCCAGCGTCATTTCCGACGATGGCAACGTCAGTTTCACCGTCAACGACATCGGCGCCGATGGCAACCGCGGCGCAGGCCCGGCCGCATTCACCAACAACAGCCAGATCGACGCCGGCACGGGCACGGTGGCCATCACGATGGGTACCAATGCGGGCGGATCTGCGGGCATCACCACGGGGCAGATTGCGGCTAGCAACTTGACCATCGTGCACAACGGGCCGACGGCCGGCGCCGTCAGCGGCGCCATCGATCTGGGCGAGACCAGCCTGACCGGTGTCATCTCCATCACCAGCGACAGCGCTCGCAACGTGATCAACACGCTGGGCAGCGTGGTGGTGCGGGGTGCCCTAGGCTCCTCGACCATCAGCATCGGGGGCGGCGACCTCACGCTCACGCGCTCGACCACCGATCTCAGCACCGTGGCCATCACGGCCG
>JBBSCX010000514.1:0-2093 GCA_038249905.1 Burkholderiales bacterium | reverse complement strand
GGCAAGGCGCGGCGCCTGGAAGACGCCCGCGGCCGCTACATCGAGTTCTGCAAGAGCACGGTGCCGCACAGCCTGTCGCTGCGCGGCATGAAGATCGTCGTCGACGCGGCCCATGGTGCGGCGTACCACGTCGCGCCCGACGTCTTCCACGAGATCGGTGCGGCGGTGGTGCCGATCGGCTGCAGCCCCGATGGCACCAACATCAATGCCGGCTTCGGCGCCACGGCGCCGGCCGCTCTGGTCAGGGCGGTGGCCGAGCACCGCGCCGACTATGGCGTGGCGCTGGACGGCGACGCCGATCGTTTGCAACTGGTGGACGCCAGCGGGCGCCTCTTCAACGGCGACGAGCTGCTGTACGTGCTGGTGGCCGACCGGCTGTCACAGCGCCAGCCTGTCCCCGGCGTGGTCGGGACGCTGATGACGAACATGGCGGTCGAACAGGCACTGGCCGCGCGTGGCGTGCCCATGGTGCGGGCCAAGGTGGGCGACCGCTATGTGCTGGAAGAGCTGAACGCCCGTGGCTGGCAACTGGGCGGCGAGAGCTCGGGCCACCTGCTGGCGCTCGACCGCCACACCACCGGCGACGGCATCGTCAGCGCGCTGCAGGTGCTGCATGCCGTCAAGCGCAGCGGCCGCACGCTGGCCGGTCTGCTCGAGGGAGTGACGCTGTTCCCGCAGACCATGATCAACGTGCGCCTGCGGGATGGCAGCGACTGGAAGACCAACCCGAAGCTCGCCGACGCACGTCACCACGCCGAACGTGAACTCGGCGGTGCCGGCCGGGTTCTGATTCGCGCCTCGGGCACCGAGCCCGTGCTGCGCGTGATGGTCGAGGCCAGCGACGCTGCGCTGGGAAACCGCTGCGCCGAATCGATGGCCGCCGCAGCGGCAGCCGGCTGAAGGGTCGGGCTGGAAGATCGCCGGATCAGATCCCAGCCCGCATTCGATCAGCGCTTGGGCGGCATCAGAACCTTGTCGACGACGTGGATGACGCCGTTGGTGGCGCCCAGGTCTGCCGGCAGAACGACGGCGTCTTCGACCGTCACGAAGGTGCCTGACTTGGCGACAGCGACGTTGGCGCCCTGCACGGTCTTGACGTTGCCGTTCTTCACGTCGGCGGCCATCACCTTGCCTGGCAGGACGTGGTAAGTCAGAACCGACCGGAGCAGTTCCTTGTCGGCTGCCAGATCAGCCAGGGTCTTGGCCGGAACGGCCTTGAACGCGGCGTCGCTGGGTGCAAAGACCGTGAACGGGCCCGCGCCGCGCAGCGTGTCGGCCAGGCCGGCATCAGCGATCAGCTTGCTCAATGTCGACAACTCCGGCGTGCGGGCTATGGTGTCGGTCAGCGTGGCTGGCGCGGGGGTCGTGGCGCAGCCGGCAAGCAGGGTCAATGTCCAGGCGCCCGCCAGCGCCAGATGTCTGCGGTTCAAGGTCATGCTGGGAACTCCATCGTGGGTGATAACGCAGCCCCGAGGCTAGGGCGCCTTTGTGACCAAGCCGTGACATCGATGCGGCGGCATGACAACGGGCACCGGCAGCCAGGGAGATGTCATATGAAAGTCATATGGCGTCACTAAAGTGCTTCCATCGCAATCATCCGCCGAGGCTTCAACCATGACTCTGTTCCGCACTGCCGCTCTGGCGGCATCCGTCGTTCTGGGTTCCACCGCCGTCTTGGCGCAGGATGTCACTGGTGCCGGGGCCTCGTTCCCGGCGCCTCTGTATTCCAAGTGGGCCGACGCCTACAACAAGGCGACGGGTGCAAAGATCAACTACCAGTCCGTCGGCTCGTCGGCTGGCCTGCGCCAGATCCGGGGCAGGACCGTCGACTTTGGCGCCTCGGACATCCCCTTGACCGATGCCGATCTGGCCAAGGACGGCCTGGTTCAGTTTCCGACCGTCATGGGTGGTGTCGTGCCCGTGGTCAATGTCAGGGGCATCACGCCGGGCCAGATGCGCATCAGCGGCCAACTGCTGGGTGACATCTACCTGGGCAAGATCACAAAGTGGAACGACGCCGCACTGATGGCGCTGAACCCGGGGGTGCCGTTGCCTGACTCGGCGATCGCCGTCGTCCGTCGCGCCGACGGTTC
>JBBSCX010000513.1:0-2114 GCA_038249905.1 Burkholderiales bacterium | reverse complement strand
GGACACGCAGGCCGAGAGGCACTTCGCCGATGCGGTCGGCCTGGCGCAGCAGTTCAACAACGAGCAGGCGGTGGCGATCATCAATCAGAAGATCGACCCGCTGCTGGATCAGACCGAGGCCGTGCTGCGCCAGATCGCCGAGCAGCAACGCGGCCTGGCCATGACGGCGCAACAGGCCGCCGAGCAGCGCGCCACGTCGGCGCAGCGCTGGCAGATCGTCGCCGGTGGACTGGGGCTGTTGCTGGCGCTGGCCATCGGATGGGTGCTGACGCGCAGCATCGTGCAGCCGCTGCACAGGGCGGTGGAATTGGCCGAGCGCGTGGCCTCCGGCGACCTGACGGCTCAGGTGGCGGACCAGGGCCGCGACGAACCGGCGAAGTTGCTGGCCGCGCTCAACCGCATGAACACCAGCCTGGCGACCGTCGTGCACGAGGTGCGCCAAAGCAGCGAAGGTATCGCGCTGGGCAGCGACGAGATCGCCGGTGGCAATGCCGACCTCAGCCGCCGCACCGAAACCCAGGCCAGCTCGCTGCAGCAGACTGCGGCGTCGATGGAGCAGCTGGGCCAGACCGTGCGCCAGAACGCCGAGAACGCACGCCAGGCAGACACCATGGCGCGCAACGCCACGGCGGTGGCGACACGCGGCGGGGTGGTGTTCACGCAGGTGGTCGACACCATGCGCGCCATCAGCGACAGCTCGCGCCGCATCGCCGACATCATCGGCACCATCGACGGCATCGCCTTCCAGACCAACATCCTGGCCCTGAACGCCGCGGTCGAGGCGGCACGCGCCGGTGAGCAGGGCCGCGGCTTCGCGGTGGTGGCCAGCGAGGTGCGCAGCCTGGCCCAGCGCAGCGCCGGTGCAGCGCGAGAGATCAAGTCACTCATCGGCGCCAGCGTCGAGCGCGTCGAGCAGGGCAATACCCTCGTTGGTCAGGCGGGCGCTTCGATCGAGGAAATCATCGCTTCGATCCAGCGGGTCTCCGCCATCATCGGAGAGATCAGCGCCGCCAGCAGCGAACAGAGTTCAGGGGTCGCCCAGGTCGGTCAGGCCGTGACCCAGATGGACCAGGTGACGCAGCAAAACGCCGCGCTGGTGGAGCAGAGCGCGGCGGCCGCCGAGAGCCTGAAGCAGCAGGCCGCGCTGCTGGTGCAGGCCGTGCGCGTCTTCAGATTGCAGGCCTGAGGGGCCACAGACGGGTGGGCGCAAGGGGCTCGGCGGACTCGATGGCATGGATGTGGCGGGTCAATGCGAGGTCCCGCCTGTCAAGTCCTGCATGAGTCCCGAGGAAAAAAAAAGCCCCGCCAAGCGGGGCTTTTTGCTGACTGCGCAGGCAGCCACCGGCACGCCGGCCGGCACTGCTGCTTCGCTTGTCAAAACGTCAGAGCTTGGCGCTTTGCATGTAGCTGTCGAAGCGCGCTTCGGTGAAGCGGAACCACTGGTTGGCTTCGCGGCGGAAGTTGCTGTAGTCGTCGTAGATCTTCTTCCACGCCGGGTTGGAGCCGCTGAGCTCGCTGTACAGCGCCATCGATTCCTTGAAGGCGGCGTCCATCACCGCCTTGGGCATGGCCACCAGCTGGGTCTTGTTGGCCAGCAGCTGGCGCAGCGCGGCCGGGTTGCGGGCGTCGTACTTGGCCTGCATCTCGGTGTGGGCGTAGGCGGCTGCGCTCTCGATGATGGCCTTGTACTCGGCCGACAGCGTGTCGAAGGCCTTCTGGTTGACGTACAGGTCGAGCTGCGGACCGCCTTCCCACCAGCCGGGGTAGTGATAGAAAGGCGCGACCTTGAAGAAGCCCAGCTTCTGGTCGTCATACGGGCCGACCCACTCGGCGGCGTCGATGGTGCCTTTCTCCAGCGCTTGATAGATCTCGCCGCCAGGGATGTTCTGCGACACGGCACCAAGGCGCCCCGTGACCTTGCCGGCAAAGCCGCCGACGCGAAACTTCAGGCCCTTGATGTCGGCCAGGCTCTTGATCGGCTTGCGGTACCAGCCGCCCATCTGCGCGCCGGTGTTGCCCATCGGGAAACTGGTGAAACCGTAGTTCGAATAGAACTCGCGCATCAGCTTCAGGCCGTTGCCGTCGTAGCTCCAGGCCGTCATCTGGCGGCTGTT
>JBBSCX010000512.1:0-2123 GCA_038249905.1 Burkholderiales bacterium | reverse complement strand
GGACTGGGCCGAAGAGATGGTCCGCCCGTTCGAGACCTACCTGCACGTGCTGGTGAAGAACGGCAAGGGCGTGCTGGCGCAGGTGGCCTCGGCCGTGAGCAGCGCCGAAGCCGACATCACCCACCTCGACATGGACCCCACACCAGAACAGGAGACGACCGAACTGCGCCTGCTCATCAGTGTGCGCGACCGTGTGCACCTGGCCGACGTGCTGCGCACGATGCGGCGTTCGCCGGTGGTGCTGAAGGTCTCGCGCACTCGCTTCAACTGAGTCGAGCCCGGCTTCAAGCCTTCAAGCCCTCAAGGCTTCAAGGCGCAGGGTAGGTGACCGCGATCACCTCAATCTTCTCGGCGCCGCCCGGTGTCAGCAGCGCCACTTCGTCGCCCAGGCGCGCCTTCAGCAGCGCGCGCGCGATGGGTGCGATCCAGCTCACCTCGCCCTGCAGGCTGTCGGCCTCGTCGATGCCCTTGATGGTGACGGTGCGTTCATCGCCCGCCGCCGTGGCGTAGGTGACGGTGGCGCCGAAGAAGATCTGGTCGCTGCCGTGATGCACCGAGGGGTCGGCCACCTCGGCGATGTCGAGACGTTGGGTCAGGAAGCGGATGCGGCGATCGATCTCGCGCAGGCGCTTCTTGCCATAGAGATAGTCGCCGTTTTCGCTGCGGTCGCCATTCTTGGCCGCCCAGGACACCACCTCGACGATCTTCGGGCGCTCGACGTCCAGCAAAGTCATCAGTTCTTCGCGCAGCCGCCGGTAACCGGCAGGCGTGAGGTAGTTGCGCGTGCCCGTTGGCAGCGGCGGCAGGCCGGGCAGGTCTTCGTCGTCGTCAGCTTCGGACTCTTTGACGAAGGCCTTGTTCATGGGCTCAACGCACCGTCTCGAAACGCATCAGCGCGGCACCGTACTCGTCTTCGCAAGGCCCGCTTGCCGGGCACACCGGCTGGCCGCCCAGCACCGAACCGCGCCCGCTGAAGCCTGCCGCCAGCGCAGCGGCAGCCGGGCCGGTGGGGAACACCTTCACCGTGCCCTCGGTGCGCGGGCTGGCCGCTTCGAGATTGCGCTGTCGAGCAGACACCATCACCAGCAACTGGGTCGAGCCGGCCGGCTCTTGCGAGTCGAGCACAAACCCGTTGCCTGTGGGGAAGCGCCAGTTCTGGCCCTTCTTCACACGCACCGCGCCCGAGACGTTGTTCGGCACCAGCAGCGCCAGCGTGCTGCCGGACGAAAAACCGTAGACGTAGACGTAGCCGTCGCGGTCGCTGGTGACGCTGAAACGAAACTCGTCGACACCGATCTTCAGCTGCGATTTCACGGGCTCGGCCTTCACACCGAAGCCCGCTGTCTGCGCTGCCAGCATGCGCTGGAATTCCGCTGCGGGGTCGAAGCTGGTGGCTGCCGGTGTCGGCGCGGAAGGTGCTGGCACGTCGATGACAGGCACAGGTGCCGGCACCGCCGCCAATTCCACCGGCGGCGGTGCCGGCCGCGGCTCGGGTGCCAGCGCCATGTAGGCGCCCACGGCCACGGCAACCAGCGCCCCCACGCCGGCACCGATCTTCAAGCCCTTGCCGTTGCCGTTGCGGTCGCTCTGGCCGTTTCCCTGCGGCGCTGCAGTGGCCGTTGCAGCCGGCGCAGCCGCACGCGCATCCGGCGCCAGGCCGCGCGGCGTGCTGGCCAGTGTCTTCATCGCCGTCGCCGCGCGCGTCGGCTCGCTGGCAGGGCGCGCGGGCATCTCGGTGCCGGGCGGCAGCGGCTGTGTCGCGTAGTTGTGTTCAGCCAGCGCGACCTCACCCAGGCCCAGGTCCTGGCGCAGTTCGCCGATGCTCTGGGTGCGGTACTCGGGCCGCACGGCCAGCGCACGGTCGATGGCGGTGAGGAAAGATTCGCTGTAGCGATCGGCGGCACTTTCTGCCAGCGGCCGGTAGGTGTCGTTCAGGATGCGGCCCACGCTGGGTGGCGGCGTCTTGCCGACGATGGCGAAATAGGCCACGGCCGCCAGCGCGTAGATGTCGGTCCAGGCGCCCTGCTTCATGCCGGGAATCTCGGCGTACTGCTCCACCGGCGCATAGCCCGGCTTCAGGATGACGGTGAGCGCCTGCGTCTGTTCGCTGATAACGCGCCGCG
>JBBSCX010000511.1:0-2138 GCA_038249905.1 Burkholderiales bacterium | reverse complement strand
CTGCAAGGCTTCGTCGTCGAAGCTCTGCACGCCGATCGACAGGCGCGTCACGCCGGCGGCGCGAAAGGCGCGAAAGCGGTCGCGTTCGAAGGTGCCGGGGTTGGCCTCCAGCGTGATTTCGATGCCGGGCTCCAGCGGCAGGCGTGCGCGGATGTCGCCGATCAGGCGGTCGATGCCGGCCGGCGAGAACAGGCTTGGCGTGCCGCCACCGATGAAGACGCTGTGCACGCGCCGGCCCCAGACCAGCGGCAGGGCCTGTTCGAGATCGGCGCTCAGGGCGTCCAGGTAGGCGGCCTCGGGCAGCGTGTCAGTCCGGACCTCGTGGCTGTTGAAATCGCAATAGGGGCACTTGCGGATGCACCAGGGCAGGTGCACGTACAGCGACAGCGGCGGCAGCGCGGCCAGCTGCAGCGTGCCGGGGCGCAGGTAATGGCCGACGTCGTGCGCTGCGCCTTCAGTGATCCCTTCGGCGGCGCCATCGGCCGGGGCTGTGGCGATGGGGATCGTCACCACGCCCAGACCTCGCGCAGCAGCGTCTGCAGTTGCACCATCGCCCGTGCCCGGTGGCTGATGGCGTTCTTCTGCGACGCGTCCATCTCGGCCACCGTGCACCCGGCCTCGGGGATGAACATCAGCGGGTCGTAACCGAAGCCCAGCGTGCCCCGCGGCGCATCCAGGATCATCCCCGGCCAGCGGCCGATGGCCACCAGCGGCTGCGGATCGTCCGCATGGCGCAGCACCACCAGGGTGCTGACGAACATCGCACGCCGCGCGGCGCCTTGCACGCCGTGCAGGCGCTGCAGCAGCAGGCGGTTGTTGGCAGCATCCTGGATGCGCCGCCGTGCCTCACGGTCCATCGTGTGTTCGGCCTGCGCCGTTTCAGCGGCCGTGAGTTCGGCGTAGTGCGCAGAGACGACGCCCGGCGCGCCACCCAGCGCATCGACACACACGCCCGAGTCGTCGGCCAGCGCCGCGCCGCCCGAGGCCCGCGCCGCATGGCGCGCCTTGGCCAGCGCGTTCTCGATGAAGGTGGCGTGCGGTTCCTCGGCCTCGGCAATGTCCAGCTCGCCCTGCGCCACCAGGGCCAGCGGCAGACTGGCCAGGCCCTTGCCCACACCCAAGTCCCCGCACAACAGCGCGCGCAGTTCGGACAGCTTCTTCGCGTTGTTCGAGGCCAGCACCACGCGCAATGGTGCGGCGGCTGCGGCCACGGTCAGCCCGCCGCGGGCAGCGGCGTCGCCAGCGCATCGCGCTGCATGTCCACCAGGGCGCGGATGCCCTGCCCCGCCAGCGCCAGCATCACATCCATCTCGGCGCGTGTGAAGGCCACGCCCTCGGCCGTGCCCTGCACCTCGACAAAGCCGCCGCTGCCCGTCATCACCACGTTCATGTCGGTGTCGCAGCCGGCGTCCTCGGTGTACTCCAGGTCCAGCAGCGGCACGCCCTGCACCACGCCCACCGACACCGCGGCGACAAAGTCGCGGATGGGGCTGCGTTGCAGCCGGCCCTGTTGCAGCAGCCACCCGACGGCATCGTGCGCGGCCACGAAGGCGCCGGTGATGGCCGCCGTGCGTGTGCCGCCGTCGGCCTGCAGCACGTCGCAGTCCAGGCTGATGGTGCGTTCACCCAGCGCGGACAGATCGAACACGCTGCGCAGGCTGCGCCCGATCAGCCGTTGGATTTCTTGAGTTCTCCCGCTCTGCTTGCCCTTGGCCGCCTCGCGGTCGCTGCGCGTGTGGGTGCTGCGCGGCAACATGCCGTATTCGGCCGTGACCCAGCCTTCGCCGCTGCCCCGCTTGTGCGGCGGCACTTTTTCCTCGACCGATGCGGTGCACAGCACCTGGGTGTGGCCGAAGCTGACCAGCACCGAGCCTTCGGCATGCTTCGTGAAGCCGCGCTGGATGGACACGGGGCGCAGCGAATCGGCAGCGCGCCCGACGGATCTTTGATAGGTCATGGAGCTTCCCACTTTTCTGGACGGGATTGAGCGACCCAGCTTCCCGCCGCGGAACCGGCGCTGCCGGGCCGCTGGCGGACGGGCCCCTCGGGGGGTAGCGAGCGCTAGCGAGCTTGGGGGCCTTTCCTGTTGCTGCGCTGGATGGCCTCGTTGATCTCGCGGATGGAACGCTCGATCTCGG
>JBBSCX010000510.1:0-2144 GCA_038249905.1 Burkholderiales bacterium | reverse complement strand
GGCGCCGCTGGTCTATGACTGGATCAACAACGTGCTGCGCACGCTGCTGCAGTCGCCCGCCTACCTGCGCGACCCTGCCGGCCACCGTGCGGCCTGGCGGCTGCAGTGGAAGTACGCACTGGTGGTGGGCGTGCTGGGTCCGGCGTCGTACATCTGCGTGCTGACGGCGCTGCAGATGGCGCCGCTGTCGCTGGTGGCGCCGGCGCGTGAATGTTCGATGCTGGTGGCGGCGCTGCTGGGTGGGCGCCTGCTGGGTGAAACCGACCGCGGGCTGCGGCTGCTGGGCGCGGCCTGCATCGCGGTGGGGGTGATGGCGCTGGCCTTGGGGTGAGGGGTCCCGATCCTGCGTGGATCTTCCGGCGTGGATCTTCCCGCGTGGATCGGCCCGCGAACTTCAGGCCTTCAACCCCGCCAGCAACTCGAACGAACGCAGCCGCGCCGCATGCTCGTGCACGGCGCAGGCGACGATCAACTCGTCGGCCTTGGTGCGTTCGATCAATGCATGCAACTGCGTTCGCACCGCATCGGGTGCGCCCACTGCGCTGGCCGCCAGCATGCGCTGCACGCCGGCCTTCTCGTGCGGGGCCCACATCGCGTCCATCTCGGCTGGCGACACTGGCCGTGGCAACGGGCCGCGCTGGCCGCGGTGCATGCCCAGGAAGCGCTGCTGCAGGCTGGTGAAGAGTCGCGCTGCCTCATCGTCGCTGTCGGCGCAGACGACATTGACGCCCACCATCGCATGCGGCTCGGGCCACTGGATCGACGGCCGGTATCGCGCGCGGTAGATGTCCAGCGCGTCGAACAGCATGTCGGGCGCAAAGTGCGATGCAAACGCAAACGGCAGCCCCATGTGGGCCGCCAGTTGCGCGCTGTACAGGCTGCTGCCCAGCAGCCACACGGGCACCTGCGTGCCGGTGCCGGGGATGGCCCGCACGGGTGCCGCGGGCGCGCCGGGCCGCGCTTCGCCCAGGTAGCCGATGAGCTCGGCCACGTCGCGCGGAAAGTCGTCCTCGCTCTCGACGGCGAGGTGGCGCCGCAGCGCCTGCATCGTCAGCCGGTCGGTGCCGGGCGCGCGGCCCAGGCCCAGGTCGATGCGGCCCGGGTGCAGCGTGGCCAGGGTGCCGAACTGCTCGGCCACCACCAGCGGCGCGTGGTTGGGCAGCATGACGCCACCGCTGCCGACGCGGATGGACCGGGTGCCGCTGGCGATGTGGCCCACCAGCACGGCGGTGGCCGAACTGGCGACGCCGTCCATGTTGTGATGCTCGGCCACCCAATACCGGCGGTAGCCCCAGGCCTCGGCATGCTGCGCCAGGTCCAGGCTGTGGCGCAGCGCGGTAGCGGCGTCGCTGCCGGCGACGATGGGGGACAGGTCGAGCACGGAAAGCGGTGTCATGCGCCCGATCATGCGCCGTGCGGCCCGCCTGTGCAGCGCCGGAGCGGCATACCCGCGGCATGCCCGCGGCGTGCTCGCGAGGGGACCTTCTGTGCAGGTCGCAGGCTATGCTCCCGCCGATGTCTGCCATCCTGAAAATCGACCGCGTCTCCAAGACCTATGCCTCGGGCCACACGGCATTGCACGAGGTGACGCTCGAAATCCGCCGCGGCGAGATCTTCGCCCTGCTGGGCCCCAACGGCGCCGGCAAGACGACGTTGATCGGCATCGTCTGCGGCACAGTCCGGCCCAGCGCCGGCACGGTGACGGTCGACGGTCACGACCATGTGCGCGGATGGCGCGCCGCCCGCTCGCTGATCGGTCTGGTGCCGCAGGAACTGACCACCGACGCCTTCGAGACCGTCTGGAACACCGTCAGCTTCAGCCGCGGCCTGTTCGGCAAGGCGCCGAACCCGGCCCACATCGAGGCCACGCTGCGCGCGCTGTCGCTGTGGGACAAGAAGGACAACCGCGTGATGCAGCTGTCGGGCGGCATGAAGCGCCGGCTGCTGATTGCCAAGGCGCTGTCGCACGAGCCGCAAATCTTGTTTCTGGACGAGCCCACCGCCGGCGTCGATGTCGAATTGCGGCGCGACATGTGGGCGCTGGTGCGCACGCTGCGCGACACCGGCGTCACCGTCATCCTGACCACGCACTACATCGACGAAGCCGAAGAGATGGCCGACCGCATCGGCGTCATCCGCAAGGG
>JBBSCX010000509.1:0-2146 GCA_038249905.1 Burkholderiales bacterium | reverse complement strand
GCGCACGGTCGAAGACCTGACCGCGGGCAGCTTTCGCAAGTCGCAGCTGATGCAGGCGGTGGCCTTGGGCGTGGGCCTGGGCATGGTGTTCGGCGTGGCCAAGATCGTCTGGGCCATCCCGCTGGTGTGGCTGCTGGCGCCGCCGTATCTGCTGCTGCTGTGGCTGACGCAGCGCTGCGACGAAGGCTTCGTCAACATCGCCTGGGACAGCGCCGGCGTCACCACCGGCCCCATCACCGTGCCTCTGGTGCTGGCGATGGGGTTGGGCATCGGATCGCAGGTGGGCGTGGTCGAGGGCTTCGGCATCCTGGCCATGGCCTCGGTGTGGCCGATCGTGGCCGTGCTGTGCCTCAGCCTGTGGGTCGGCCGTCGTCGCGCCCGCGAATTGCGTGCCGCGGCGCGGGGCGACTGAGCATGGCCCTGGAGCCCGGCCGCACGCCGTCGGCGAAGATCACGCTCGAGGTCGACGCCAGCCTCGCGTCCCAGGCGCGGGCCGCGCTGGCGGCGCTGGGCGTGGCCCAGGCGCAGGCCCATACGCGGCGTGTGGCCGTATTGCGCGAAACGCGGCTGCTGCCCTTCCTGCCGCCGACCACGCGGCTGGACGAAGACCCGGCCGAGGTGTTCGAGTTCTGGCTGCCGCGCGCCCAGGCGCCGGCAGCGCTGCTGGCCTGCGCACGGGCGCTGGACCTGTTCACGCCCGGCCGCGGCGCCGCCTATGCCGAAGAGGTGCAATTGCTGCAGCCGCCCGGGATGGCCCTGCACAACCCATTGCTGAGCGTCAACACACCACCGGCCGGCCGCGGTGAGGTGCTGGCACCGCGGGTATTGATGAATTGCGTCGTGCAGCGCGGCCGCGGCAGCCAGCTGGCGCGCAGCGCCATCGCCATGGGCACCTGCGTGCCCAGCATCAACTTCGGCGACGGGCGCGGCGTGCGCGACCGCGTGGGGCTGCTGCGCATCGCCATCCCGGCCGAGAAAGAGATCGTCTCGGTATTGGTCGAGCCGCAGGACCGCGAACTGACCTTCGAGGCGCTGATCAGCGCCGGACGGCTGCGCCAGCCGGGCCGCGGCTTCATCGCCGCCTACCCGGTATTGCTGGGCATCGGCAACCCGCGATCGGTGCGTGGGCAGGGCCGCCACGGCGCCAGCATGGACCAGGTGATCGCGGCCATCGACGCTCTGCGGGCCGGCACCGACTGGCGCCGCCGCACGGGCGTCACTGGGGTCACGGGCGGGGCCACATCCGCCACGCCAACTGCGCTGGCCGACCTGGTGAACGTGGCGCTGAGTTGCAACGAGGGCAGCGCCGACGCCGTGCTGGCCACCGCCTTCGCCGCTGGCGCCGAGGGCGCCACCATCAGCCGTGTGCGCCAGTTCTCGCCCACCGGGCAAGCCTTGCCCTGCCTGCCCGGGCGCGAGGTGGTGGACCTGAGCCTTCCTGAAGGCCGACTGGACCGCCTGTTGCAGGCCCTGGCCGGCAGCAGCGCCTTCGACGTCGGCGCCGCCTGCGTCATCGAGACCAAGGCCCTGGCCGCCGCCTGCACCTACCTCGCGCCGGGCTGAGGGCGCGGCCCGCGGGCATGGGCATGGGCCGGCTCGCGCCGGTCGCGCCTGCGACCCGCTGCCTCCTGATCCGGCCTTCACATCGTCCTGGCACCGTGGCGGCCTGACCAACGACGGCCCCATCCACTGCCATGACCCACCCTTTCCGGCGCTGGACCCCGCGCCTTTTACAGACCCTGTGCGTCGCCGTGCTGACGCTGCAGGCGACCGCCGCATCGGCATCGGCATCGGCATCGGCATCGGCATCGGCATCCGCACCCGCACCCGCATCCGCATCCGCATCGACCCTCGAACACGACCTGCAAGCCCTGCTGCAGGCGCAGCGGCAGACCGGTGCGGTGGTGGCCACGGTGGACGGCGTCCGCAGCGAACTCCTCGCGCTGGGCGTGTTCCACAGCGGCACGCAACAGCCGCTGCAGGCGCAGCACTGGGTGCAGGTGGGGTCGATCGCCAAGACCGTGCTGTCGCTGGCGGTGCTGCGGCTGGTGTCGCAGGGCCGGGTGGCGCTCGACACCCCGCTGGCCACCCTGCTGCCACACGTGGCGCTGGACAACCCCTGGGCCGCCCGCAGCCCCGTGCGCCT
>JBBSCX010000508.1:0-2148 GCA_038249905.1 Burkholderiales bacterium | reverse complement strand
GGCCAGGCTTTCCTGCGGCGGAAAGTAGGGGCGGAAGGCCTGCTGGTCGACGCTGTAGCGCTCTCGCTTCACGCGCTCGGTATAGAAGCCGACATCCCAGCGATCGATCTTCGTCGCTGCCAGAGGCTGGCCGTTGTGCGCGGCCTTGGCGGCGCGCAGTTCATCGATCTCGCGCCGCTCGCGTGCGGCCACGGCCTGCTGCACTTCGCCGAGAAAGCGCGTGGCATTGGCCGTGCTTTCAGCCATGCGCCGACGCAAAGTGAAGTCGGCGTAGCTGGCGGCGCCGAACAGGCCCGCGTATTCCTTGCGCAACTGGCCGATTTCGGCCAGCAGCTTCAGGTTGCGCTCACCGCCTTCGTTGGTCTTGGCGCGCCACATGCGTTCGCGCGTCCCGGCGTCCACCGCGCCCTGCATCACCGGCACGACGCTGGGGGACTCCAGGCCCAGCAGCACGCGGCCGCTGGCGTCGCGCTTGGCGGTCTTCCACACGCTGTCGGGCACGCCCTGCAGTTCGGCCTCGGTGAAGGCCAGTTGCACCTTGGCGTCGCGGATGTGGCGGTCGAAGGCCTGCGACAGCTCGGTGATGCGGTCGCTGATGGCCTTGGCGCGGGCGCGCGGGCCGGGCGGCAGGCTGACGCCGGCATCCTCGAAGCCCTCGAGCACCGTCTTCAGCAGTTCGCGGTCGATGGCGTCGCCAGGCTTCACGCGCTTGGCGGCGCGGTACAGCTTCTCGTTCTGTCCCAGCGTGGACGTGAAGTCGGCCCAACGCAGTTCGCAGGCCTCGGTGGCTTCGCGCACGGCCTTGTCCGGGTGCACGTTGCTGAGCAGGTAGACCGGGTAGGCTACGTCCTCGATATGGGCAGACAGCGCGTCGTAGGCCTTCAGCCAGGCGGCGTCGGCAGCACGCGTCTCGAGCTGACGCACGCGGGTCCTGGTGCTGGCCAGGCCGCTGTCGCAGGCCGCCTTGACTTCGGCCGGGCTGGACCAGGTGGGGAAGGCGGGCCCGGGCAGTGCCGTGGCCGCCCGGGCAGGGACCGCGGTGGCGTGCAGACTGGCCGAGAACAGAACGGCCGCGAACACACAGGTCGCGGACAGGGCGGCGCGCAGAGGAATGGGGTGGGTCAAGATGGCTCCTGGAAGGATCGCCACATTGTGGTGCGGCCTCGCCGGCCACCAGGGCACGCTGCGACAGGGTGCCGTTGCCGCGGCATGAACGGCCGCAGCGGCGTCAGCAACGGCACCGGCCTGGCCCGGCCTCGGAACCCGGCCTCGGAACCCGGCCTCAGGCTGGCGGCGCCACCTGGGCCTTGATCTGCTGCAACGCCAGCGGGTCCTCGATGGTCGTCAGGTCACCCGGGTCGCGGCCTTCGCACACCGCCTGCAGGGCGCGCCGCAGCAATTTGCCCGAACGCGTCTTGGGCAGCGCGTTGACGAAGCGCACCCGCGCCGGCCGCGCCACGGCGCCGAGCTGGCTGTCGACCAGCTTCATGATCTCGCCTTCCAGCCGCATTGCGTCGGCCGGGTCGGCGGCCAGACGCGCGTCCCTCAGCACAGCGAAGGCCATCGCCACCTGGCCCTTCAGCGCGTCGGCCACGCCCACCACCGCCACCTCCGCAATGGCCGGGTGGCTGGAGATGCTCTCTTCGATCTCGCGCGTGCCCAGGCGGTGGCCGGCGACGTTGATGACGTCGTCGGTGCGGCCGAGGATGAAGTAGTAGCCGTCGGCGTCGCGGATGCCCCAGTCGAAGGTGCTGTAGACCATCCGGCCCGGTACGCTTTGCCAATAGGTCTTGACGAAACGTTCGTCGTCGCGCCACACCGTCTGCATGAAGCCCGGCGGCAGCGGGCCCTCGATCACGACCACGCCTTTCTGGTTGGGTGCGGTCAGTTCGGCGCCGGTCTGTTCGTCGACGATCTTGACGTCGTAGCCGGGCATGGGGACGCCGGGGCTGCCGAAGCGGCTGTCCTTTCTCTCGACGCCATTGGCGATCGTCAGGATGGGCCAGCCGCTCTCGGTCTGCCAGTAGTTGTCGATGATGGGCCGACCCAGGGCGTCGCTGATCCAGCGCGCTGTCGGTTCGTCCAGCGGTTCGCCGGCCAGGAACAGCGCGCGCAGGCTGGACAGGTCGTGCCGCTTCAGCGCTTCGG
>JBBSCX010000507.1:0-2160 GCA_038249905.1 Burkholderiales bacterium | reverse complement strand
TCGGCGGGCGGCTCAAGGGCATGCCGCCCAAATTGGCCAGCGACGACGGGCGCCACATCGTCATCCGGCCGCTGGCCTATGTGGCCGAGGACGACCTGGCGCGCTGGGCCGAACACCGGCAGTTCCCCATCATCCCGTGCACCCTGTGCGGCAGCCAGGACAACCTGCAGCGGGTGCAGGTGAAGAAGATGATCCACGCCTGGGAGAAGCAATACCCCGGCCGCATCGACAACATGCTGCACGCGATGCAGCATGTCGTGCCATCGCACCTGATGGACCGGAACCTGCACCCCTTTCACACACTCCAAGCCACAGGCGTGCCCAGTGCCGATGGCGACATCGCCTTCGACGACGAGCCTTGTGCGCTGCCCGTATCCGCTTCGATGGCGTCGCCCATCGCAGTGACAAGGGCGGTGGCGGCACCCGGTGGACAGGGTTTGCACCGGGCCGCGATGACACCGCAGTAAAGCAGGCGTGAAACAGGAGCCAAACGATGCAAGTTCCGACACCGCAGCAAGTGAAGTTTCCGACCGCCCGCCGTGCGGCGCTGCTGGCCCTGCTGGGCGCGGCCGCGCTGCTGGGCGGCTGCGCGGCCTTGAACAGCCTGAACAGCGAGGTTTCCAGCTTCGGCGACTGGCCGGCCGATCGCAAACCCGGCAGTTATGCCTTCGAGCGCCTGCCCTCGCAGCAGGCCCGCGCCGCCGAGACCGAGGTGCTGGAGAACGCCCTGCGCCCGGCGCTTGAGAAAGCCGGCTTCACGCCCGTGGCCCCCGGCGCCATGCCCGAGGTGCTGGTGCAGGTGGGCGCACGTGTCGGCCGTGCCCAGCCCGACCCCTGGGCCGACCCGATCTGGTGGCGCGGCGGCGTCGGCTACTGGCGTTATCGCCCCTGGGGCGGACCCGGCTGGGGCCTGTCGGCGCGCACCGAGCCGCAGCGCTACGAACGCGACGTGGCTGTGCTGCTGCGCGACCATGCCAGCGGCAAGCCGTTGTTCGAGGCCCGCGCCAGCAGCGAAGGCCTGTCGCGCAGCGACCCCGCCGTCCTGGGCGCCATGTTCAGGGCGGCGATGCTCGATTTTCCGCGGCTGGGCGTGAACCCGCGGTCGGTGGTGGTGCAGATCGATTGAGCTTCGGTGGGCCGCGGGGCGGCGGCACCGCGGCCGCCCGCACCTAGTCGCTGCGTGCCACGGCCGTCAGCGCGCGAAGATCGTCTTCCCATCCCTTGAGCGTGTCGCGAGCCTTGCCGCGCTGTGCCGGCGTCATGGCGTTGTGGATGCGCGCCGCGAAGCTGCAGTTGTAAGCCTGCAACCGCTGCTGGTAGGCGCGGTGCTCGGGCATCTGTGAACGCTGGCCGCGGTCGGCCAGACTGCGCAACGCAGCGCTGCGCGCGGCGGCGTCGGCGCTGTCGGCCCGCAGGCGGCGCAGGGTCTGCAGGATGTCGACCTGGCGGCGTTCACGCTCCTTCAGCCAGACCCCGGCGTCGAAGGGCGAGGCGTCGACGCCGGCTTCGATGACTTGCCGCTGGGCGTCGCCGACGCGGCCGTACACCCGCTCGATGCGCTCTACCGTGCGTTTGATCGAGGCCTTGCGGCGTTCGGCGGCATCGGCCTGCATGAAGTCGCGCTTCATCTCGTCGTTGCCCTTGGCGTAGCGCTGGGCCATGTGGGCGAACTGGCGTTCGTCCAGCAGGGGCACGACATTCACGGCCTCGGCAATGGCGCGGTCGGCGGCCGGGGCCAGCAGCGTGGCGGCACGCTCTTGCCAGGTGCAGGCCGCCTCGGACGTGGTCGGCGCCAGCACATCGGCCTGGGCCTCGGCCAACAGCGCCGCATAGGCCGGCAGCTGGCTGCCGCGGTGCCAGTCGAACCAGCGGCCGATGGCGGCCTTCACCGTGGGCGATTGGTCGCGGTCGAAGTCGGCATAGCCGTCGATCCACCACCAGGCCAGCGTCGGCCCGTTGCTGTAGCCCAGGCGCAGTGCGTTGCAGCCGGCCAGGCCCAGGCTGAGCAGGCACAGCCCACCGATAATCAGCGCTTTGCGCAAAGACGACATCTGCATGGCAATCAACGTCGTGATCATGGCCGCGGGCAAGGGCACCCGCATGAAGTCGGCTTTGCCCAAGGTGCTGCACCAACTTGGAGGCACCAGCCTATTGCAGCAT
>JBBSCX010000506.1:0-2163 GCA_038249905.1 Burkholderiales bacterium | reverse complement strand
CTGGGCTACTTCGGCAGCAGTCTGGTGCGCCTGCCCTGCGCCAGCATCGACGAAGTCTTCCGCACCACCAGCGCCGGTGCGGCCGACTTCGGCGTCGTGCCGGTGGAAAACAGCACCGAAGGCGTGGTCGCCCGCTCGCTGGACCTGTTCCTGCACACACCGCTGTTCATCATCGGCGAGACCAGCCTGTTCGTGCGCCACAACCTGCTGCGGCGCGACAACACGCTCGACGGCATCACCGCGGTACTGGCCCACCCGCAGGCACTGGCGCAATGCCATGGCTGGCTGTCCACCCACCTGCCGGCCGTGGAGCGTCGACCGGTGGCCAGCAATGCCGAAGGCGCGCGCCTGGCGGCGCTGGACTCGACGCTGGCCGGCATCGCCAGCGAACGCGCGGGCAGCGAGTACGGCCTGCACATCGTGGCCCCCGCGATTCAGGACGACCCGCACAACCGCACGCGCTTTGCCATCGTCACGCACCCGCAGCGGCATCCGGCGCCGCAGGCCTCGGGCCATGACTGCACCAGTTTGGTGGTGTCGGTGACGAACCGGCCCGGGGCCGTGCACGACCTGCTGGTGCCGCTGAAGGCGCATGGCGTGTCGATGAGCCGCTTCGAGAGCCGGCCGGCGCGGTCCGGGCAGTGGGAGTACTACTTCTACATCGACCTGGTAGGCCACCCGGACGAGCCGCATGTGGCTGCGGCACTGAAGGCGCTGCGCGAGGTCTGCGCCTTCTTCAAGATCCTGGGCACCTATCCCGTGGACGTGCATTGACTCCCATGTTCAACCGTCTCGGACTGATCGGCTGCGGGATGATGGGCGGCTCGTTCGCGCTGGCTTTGAAGCGCGCGGGCTTGGTCAAGCGTGTGGTGGGTTACAGCAAGTCGCCGTCCACCACCGAGCAAGCCCGGCGCCTGGGCGTCATCGACGACATCGCCGAATCGGCGCTGCTGGCCGTGTCGGGGGCCGACATCGTGCTGCTGGCGGTGCCGGTGGCCGCGACCGAAACCACCCTGAAGGCCATCTGCCATCTGGTGACGCCGACCGTGCTGCTGATGGACGTGGGCAGCACCAAGCGCGACGTGGTGGACGCCGCACGGCGTGTGCTGCGCGAGCGCATCGTCAGCTTCGTGCCCACGCACCCGGTGGCGGGCAAGGAGGTGGCGGGCATCCAGCATGCCGACGCCGCCCTGTATGCAGGCCGCGCCGTCATCCTGACGCCCCTGCCGCAGACCGCGCCGGAGATGGTGCAGAAGGCGACCGACGTCTGGAGCGCGATCGGCGCCCAGGTGCTGAAGATGACGCCGGAGAACCACGACGCCGCCTTCGCCGCCGTCAGCCATCTGCCGCACCTGCTGGCTTTTGCCTATTTCAGCGGAGTCATGAACCAGCCGGCAGGGCGCGACTACCTGTCGCTGGCCGGACCGGGCTTTCGCGACTTCACGCGCATCGCCGCCAGCAACCCCGAGATCTGGCGCGACATCCTGCTGGCCAATCGCGAAGAGGTGCTGCGCCAGTCGCGGCGCTTCCGCCATGCGCTGGACGCGCTGGAAACCGTCATCAAGTCGGCCAACAGCGAGGCGCTGGAAGACCTGATCCGCGCCCCGGCCGAGGGCCGCTCGCAATGGCAGATGGGCGCGCCCCGGGTCCCCGGGAGCGCCACCGGAAGCGCCCCCGGCAACACGGGCGGCACGGGCGGCACGGGCAGCACGCCCGGCAGCCGCTGAGGGCGAGCGGCCTCGCGCCCGCCCTCGCGTCCGTTCTCGCGACTGGCGTCGCCACGCGCCGCAAACCATGCACGACATCCCTTTCCTCGACCTGCCCCCGCTGGACGCCGCGTCCGGGCGTGTAGTGCTGCCAGGCAGCAAGAGCATCTCCAACCGCGTGCTGCTGCTGGCCGGCCTGGCCGCCGGCACGACCGAGGTGCACGACCTGCTGGACAGCGACGACACGCGCGTCATGCTCGACGCGCTGCGGGCGCTCGGCTGCGGGCTGCAGGACGCATCGCATGGGCGCCACCAGGTGCTGCGCGTCACCGGCATCGGCGGGCGTCTGGCGGTGCACGGGGCCGACCTGTTTCTGGGCAATGCCGGCACCGCCATGCGGCCGCTGGCAGCGACGCTGGCGGTGCTGGCGGCCACGCAGGGCGGCGACTTCACATTG
>JBBSCX010000505.1:0-2164 GCA_038249905.1 Burkholderiales bacterium | reverse complement strand
GCCGTGCCCTCGGTGGACCAGGACGAACTGGTGGCCATCGTCCGCAAGTCCAAGGCCAACAACGGCCCGGACGGCATCACGGGCGTGCTGTGCTTCAGCGAAGGCATCTTTCTGCAGGTGCTGGAAGGCGGGCGCAGCCCCGTCAACCGCCTGTACAACCGCATCGCGACCGACAGCCGCCACACCCAGATCGAATTGATGCGCTACGAAGAGATCGGCGAACGCCGCTTCGCCGGCTGGAGCATGGGCCAGGTCAACATGAGCCGACTCAACCCGTCCCTGCTGATGAAGTACAGCGAAAAGCCGACGCTGGACCCGTATGCCGTCAGCGGGGCGGTGTCGATGGCCCTTTTCGAGGAACTGATGGCCACCGCCAGCATCGTCGGGCAGAGCTGATCAGCGAGAACCGGCGCTACAGCCGACCTGCCGCGTCGAAGCCGTACAGCCGCGCCAGCCAGCGGGTGGGCCATTGCGCGATGGCGGCGTTGTAGGCCGCACCGGCCGCGTTGTAGAGCTGGCGCGCGAACACCAGCCTCGTTTCGCATTCACGCAACTGCGCCAGCGGCGCGACGGCGGCAGGGTCGTGTCGCAGTTCGGTGCGCTGCTCCATCAGTGCCAGCACACGGGCCGCCGCCGGGGCCAGCGCGGCTTCGGCCGCCTGCACGGTCGCCGCCGGCGCGGCGCCGGTCGGCCGCTGGCCCAGGGCCTGGGCGGCGGCGCTGACCCGCGCTTGCGCGGCCGCCAGCGCGTCGAGCGCGCCCTGCTCGGCTGCCAGCGGCACACGCAGCACGGCGCCCAGCGCAGCCACCGCCTCGGCACGGCGTTGCAGCGTCTCGGCGACCTGCAGCCAGGCGCCGCCGATGGCCTTGCGCAAGGCCACCAGGCGGTTGTAGGCGCCGACCATCCAGAACACCAGCAGGGCGGCGGTGGCCAGCAGCACGATCTGCTGCGTGCTCATGGCTTGCCCGTCGCGCCGGAGATGTGCATGAATGCGGGGCCGGATCAGACCCGCACCTCGCCTTGCCCCAGCACCACCCACTTCAGCGACGTCAGGCCCTCCAGCCCCACCGGCCCGCGGGCATGGAACTTGTCGGTGCTGATGCCGATTTCGGCGCCCAGCCCGTACTCGAAGCCATCGGCGAAGCGGGTGCTGGCGTTGACCATCACGCTGGCCGAATCGACCTCGCGCAGGAAGCGCATCGCGTGCGGGTGGTTCGTCGTCAGGATGGCGTCGGTGTGGTGCGAGCCGTGGGTATTGATGTGCGCGATGGCCTCGTCCAGGCTGTCCACCAGCTTGATGCTGATGATGCGGTCCAGATACTCGCAGCCCCAGTCGGCCTCGGTGGCGCGCACCACGCCCGGCCGCGGGCCCAACAGCGCCGCGGCCCGTGCGCAGCAGCGCATCTGCACACCCTTGGCGACGAAGACATCGCCGATGCGCGGCAGGAAGGCCGCCGCCTGCGCCGCATGCACCAGCAGCGATTCGGCGGCGTTGCAGGGGCTGTACTTCTGCGTCTTGGCGTTGTCGGTGACCTTCACCGCCAGGTCGAGGTCGACCTCGGCGTCGACATAGACATGGCAGTTGCCGTCCAGATGCTTGATGACGGGCACCTTGGCCTCGGCGGCGATGCGCTCGATCAGGCCCTTGCCGCCGCGCGGGATGATGACGTCCACGTACTGCGGCATCGTGATCAATGCGCCCACGGCGGCGCGGTCGGTCACCGGCACCAGTTGCACCGCGGCCGTCGGCAGGCCGGCCTCGGCCAGGGCCTGCTGCACCAGGGCGGCCAGCGCGCGGTTGCTGTGGATGGCCTCGGAGCCGCCCCGCAGGATGGCGGCGTTGCCGCTCTTGATGGCCAGCGAGGCGGCCTCGATGGTGACGTTGGGCCGGCTCTCGTAGACCATGCCGAACACACCCAGCGGCACCCGCATCCGGCCCACGCTGATGCCGCTGGGGCGGCGCTTCAGGCCCGTAATCTCGCCGATGGGGTCGGGCATGGCGGCCAGTTGCTCGCAGCCCTCTGCCACCGTGGCGAGGGTCTGGCGGTCCAGCCGCAGGCGGTCCAGCAGCGGGCCGGCCAGGCCGTTGGCGGTGGCCGCAGCCAGGTCCAGGGCATTGGCCGCGTGCAAGGCGGCCGTGCCTTCGCGCAGCTGGCGGGCCAGT
>JBBSCX010000504.1:0-2168 GCA_038249905.1 Burkholderiales bacterium | reverse complement strand
GCCGCGACTGGATGGCCACCGTCAGCAAGGTCGTCGAGCAGCCCGTCAGCGTGCGCCAGGCCTTCTTCACGCCCTACCGCCGCATCGGCAGCTTCGTCGAGAACCAGATCCGCAACTTCGCCGCGTCCAAGGACAAGGCGGGTGAGGCCAAGGCCCAGGCTGGCGTGGTCGCTGTAGGTGGCGTGGGTGGCGTGGGTGCCGCGGGTGCGCCGGCCGCGTCAGCCGCGTCAGCCGCAACGCCGCCTTTCGACATCGCCCGCTTCGCCGGCATTTTTGCCGCCATCGGCCTGGCCGTGGGCGCCCTGGGCACGGCCCTGGCGGCGGCGATCTCTGGGCTGTTCCTGCTGGCCTGGTGGCAGCTGCCGCTGGTGCTGGTGCTGGTGCTGCTGGCGATCTCGGCGCCGTCGATGGTGCTGGCCTGGCTGACATTGCGGCGGCGCAATCTGGGCCCGCTGCTGGACGCCAACGGCTGGGCCGTCAACGCCCGCGCCCGCATCAATATCGCTTTCGGTGGTGCACTGACGGCCGTGGCCACGCTGCCGCAAGGGGCCAAGCGATCGATGACCGACCCCTATGCCGACAAGAAGAACCCCTGGCCGTTCTGGCTGGGCGTGCTGGCGGTGCTGCTGCTGGCGCTGTGGCTGACGCGCGGCGGGGTGTCGCTGATGCTGGGGCTGTGAGCGGGCCTCATCACCCTTCTGGGGCCGGGTGCTGGCAGCCTGAGTCCAGGCCGCGCATGAGAACCTCAGACGGCAGGCAACGGGTCCCGCCCTTCAATCGCCATCCGGGCAATGAAGCCTGATCGGGTTTCGCCAGCCGTCCTGGCCCGTTCGTCCAAGCGGTGCAACACGCGGCGCGGCAGGCTGATGTTCACCCGCTCCAGGGTGTCATCCAGCATAGCGGGGTCCACCTTGACGAGTGCCCACAGCCAGCCTTCAAACTCAGGGTGCGCGGCGCGCAGCGCCTCGATGTGGCTGGGTTCGGGAACGTCCTGCCCGGCATCCAGGGCGGTCGCAATCCAGGCGGTCACGCCTTCCTCGGCTTGAATCAGCGCATCTTCCAGGGTGTCGCCAGCCGAAAAGCAGCCCGGCAAGTCGGGGACCACAACGCCCCAGGCGGTGGCGTCGGTGCCGGGTTCGATGGCGATCGGGTAGCGCATGGGTTCACCTCTCAAATGCCGGCTTGCCGCCGTATCGCTTTGACCAACCCCAGACCCAAAACCTTCTTCGGGTGCGGCACCACCACGATGCCCGGGCGCTCGGTGTGTTTGAACACATGGTGCGAGCCTTTGACCCGGTCCAGCACCCAGCCGGCGTGCCGCAAGTCGCGTATCAGGTCAGCACTGGTCATTTGTGTGTATGGTACACAATCCCACTTTTTGAGCCAAGTGCTCAGCCAAGTGCTCAGCCAAGTGCTCAGCCAAGTGCTCAGCCAAGTGAGCAGCCAAGTGGACAGCTGCTGGACGGTCTCGCGTGGGGCGACACTTGCCGCTGAGCGCCCCGGCCCGTGTCAGGCTGGGCGTCGATGCGCTGGGTGCTCGTTGTGTTCCACCTCAAGTCCAGCTGTCCTTCAGCGTCACGACGCGGTTGAACACCGGGCGTCCCGGCGCATGGTCGACGCGATCGGCGACGAAGTAACCGTGCCGCTCGAACTGCAGCCTGTGGTCTGAAGGCGCAGCCACCAGGCCCGGTTCCAGCCAGGCCTGCACCACCACCTTGCTGCGCGGGTTCAGCACGCTGCGAAAGTCGCGCCCGCCGGCGTCGGGCTGGGCTTCGGTGAACAGCCGGTCGTACAGCCGTACCTCGGCCGCCAATGCATCGTGCTGGCCGACCCAGGTGATCGTGCCCTTGACCTTCACGCTGTCGGCGCCTGGCGTGCCGCTGCGGGTGCCCGGGATCAGCTGCCCATGAACGGCCGTGACGCGCCCATCGGCGTCTTTTTCGGCCCCGGTGCATTCGATCACCATGCCGTACTTCAGCCGCACCCGACCGCCCGGCCCGAGGCTGCCGTCGGCCTGCATTTGCGGCGGGAACAGGCGGAAGTAGCCCTTGGGTGGCACCTCGGCATAGTCGTCGCGTTCGATCCACAGCCGCGGGCCCAGGCCGAAGCCGCGCAGGCCCAGGTCGGGCTGCTGCGGGTGCGCGGGCGCGTGGCAGGGTTCGATGTGG
>JBBSCX010000503.1:0-2177 GCA_038249905.1 Burkholderiales bacterium | reverse complement strand
GCAGCTGGATGGTCTGCTTGACGGCCCAGGCATTGGGATAAGGGCCGAAGTAGCGGTGCTTGCGATCGACCGCGCCGCGGAAGTAGGCCATGCGGGGCGCGTTGTGAATCGACAGGGGCCCTGGGCCGTCAGGGCCCGACAGGGCCACTGCCCCGTCAAGGCCCGACAGGGCCCCTGCCCCTGTCCTGTCAAGGCCCGACAGTGCCTGGCCCGTCGCGGCATGTGCAGGCGCGCGCCCGGTGCCGGTGATCTTCAGGTACGGGTAGCTCTTGTCGTCGCGGAACAGGATGTTGAACCGCGGGTTCAGCGCCTTGATCAGATTGTTTTCAAGAAGAAGCGCCTCGGCCTCGGTGCGCACCACCGTGGTCTCGAGCCGCGCGATGCGGCCGACCATGTGGCCGATGCGCGTGCCGCCGTGGTCCTTGTGCAGGTAACTCGACACCCGCTTCTTCAGGTGCCGCGCCTTGCCGACATAGAGCACGTTGCCCTGGGCGTCGAACCAGCGGTACACGCCCGGCAAGCCCGGCAGCGCGGCCACCTCGGCCAGCAGGCGGGCGCGGGCATCCGCGGCGCCTGCCTCAGCGGCGCGTGCCGCAGGCGGGCTGCCGGTGTCTTCTGCGGTGTCTTCGGGCGTGTTTTCGGGCGTGTCGTCCATCGGGCGCGGATTCTGCCGCCTTCGATAATGGCGCGATGGCATATGACCTGTTCTGCCGCGTCATCGACAACTTCGGCGACGCCGGTGTGTGCTGGCGCCTGGCCTGCGATCTGGCAGCGCGCGGCCAGACGGTGCGGCTCTTCATCGACGACGCCGCGGCCCTGCAGGACATGGCGCCGCTGGCGCAGCGGCCGCGAGGGGTGCAGGTGCTGGCCTTCGACACGCCTGCCGCGCCGGCCGACACGGTGGTCGAGGCCTTCGGCTGCGACCCGCCCGCGCCGTATGTGCGGGCGATGGCCGCCGCAACGCGGGCGCCGTTGTGGATCAACCTCGAATACCTGAGCGCCGAGCCTGCCGTCGAGCGCCTGCACGGCCTGCCCTCGCCCCAAGCCAACGGCCTGATCAAGTGGTTCTTCTATCCCGGCTTCACGTCCGGCACCGGCGGACTGCTGCGCGAGCCGGGCGTGGCCGCTTCCCGCACGGCGTTCGATGCGGTCGGCGCCGCCCACTGGCTGCACACACTGGGCCCCGTCGGCGTGAAGCCCCGGCCGGGCGAGCGTCTGGTGAGCCTGTTCTGCTACGCCAACCCGCGCCTGCCCGCGCTGCTGCAAGCGCTGGCGCAGCAGCCCACGCTGCTGCTCGTCACATCGGGGCTGGCGGCGCAGCAGATGGCGGCGCTGCCCGGCCCGCTGCCCGCGGGCCTGCGGGCGCATGCGCTGCCCTGGCTCAGTCAGCCTGACTACGACCGCCTGCTGTGGGCCTGCGACCTGAACTTCGTTCGGGGCGAGGACTCGCTGCTGCGCGCTCATTGGGCCGGCCGCCCCTTCGTCTGGCAGATCTACCCGCAGCACGACGGTGTACATGCCGGCAAGCTGGACGCCTTGCTGCACCGCATGGCGCTGCCTGCCTCGGCAGCGGCGCTGTGGCGGGCCTGGAACGGGCTGGGGCCCGCCGATGCGATGGTGGATGCGCTGACCCCGGCGCTGACCCCAGAGCTGACCCCGACGGCGTCGCTGGCGCTCTCTCCGGCTGCCGACCAGCCGACCGCCTGGGCCGTCGCCAGCCGGGCCTGGTTCGACAGCCTGCGCAGCCAAGCTGACCTGACGACACAGCTGCAGGCTTTCGTGGCGGCGAAACGGCCTGCGGCCCGCTCGGCCGGCCCGCCTGACTCCCCTGGCCTGTCTGGGCCCGGGTAAGCCCGCATCGCCACACGATGCCCTGCTAGAATCGCGGGCTTTGCGCAGCGCGCCCGTCACCTCTAGACGCCACCCCAGGACCCCCCATGAAGATCGCTCAGGAAATCCGTGCCGGCAACGTCATCATGCAGGGCAAGGACCCCATGGTCGTGCTCCGCACCGAATACAGCCGCGGTGGCCGCAACGCCGCCACCGTGCGCATGAAGATGAAGAACCTGCTCAACGGCGGCGGCGCCGAAGTGGTGTTCAAGGCCGACGACAAGATGGACCAGATCGTGCTGGACAAGAAGGAGTGCACCTACTCCTACTTCGCCGACCCGATGTAT
>JBBSCX010000502.1:0-2196 GCA_038249905.1 Burkholderiales bacterium | reverse complement strand
GCAGCTGCTGGCCGAGCCGCCTGCAGTCGCCAATGCCCGCCGCCAGCGTGCGCTGTCTCAGGCGGTGCTGTTCGAAAGCGACCGCGCCATCGACGCCTATCTGCGCATCTACGAGTGTGTGCTGCGTCTCGAACACGCAGCATCCACCGCAGCCGCCGCAACAACCGCCCGCATTGCCCAATTGTGAATACGCCATGAATACGACTCCCCAGCCTGCGCCACATACTGGTCCATCTCAACGTCGCGACGCGCTACGCCGGCTCTTGCTGCTGTGGCCGATGGCTGCGGGCTTGCCACTCGGCGCTTGCGGGGGCGGAGGCAGCGAGGCGGCCTTGCCCGTTGCTGGGCCGATACCGGCGCCCCCACCACCATCACCGCCACCACCTTCCCCCGCCATCAGCCGCTTGAAGGCGGGCTTGCTGCAGCCCCCCCTGCAGGCGAGCACGGCAGCGTTCACCCTCACCCAAGGCAGCGGCAATGATCCGGTCTCGAGCTTTGGCGCCACTGCGCAGGTAATGCCGGCCTTCAACAATGCCAACACCGCCAGCCTGGCCACTGTGGCCGCGGTGTGGGGCTTTCGGCGCGACACCTGGTCGGTACCGGCGCGCGGTGCTGCCGTTATCGCGGGCGTGCCGGTGTTCCCCGTTTCGCGCCTGCACCCGGCGGCGACTCGGGGCAGCGAAGGCGTGTGCGCGCTGCACTTCAGCATGCAGGGGCGTGCGCTTGAGGTGCTGTTTGCCGGCACGCAGGTGGAGCTCACGCTCATTGCCGACGGGCGGGTGCTGGCCGGCGGCTTCATCAACACCACGCTGGCCGGCGGCGTGCCTGGCGTCGCCTTGAACGCACCCAACACCTTCGTGCGCATCGATCTCGGGAGCGCCGCGCCACGCCGGATTTCCTTGTACGCACGCAGCTCGCAGGGGCCTTGCGCCATCGCCGTGGCTGGCGACGACCAGGTGCAGCCCTGGGACCGCTCGGCGGAGGCGTCTATGGCAGCCGTGGCTGATTCCTACGGCGGCTCCGCCAGTGTGCTGTGGTCCAGCGGCGGCCCCTTGTGGGAAGCGGCCGCGCTGCTGGGCATTGCGCACATCGACATCAGTGCCGCCGGCGGCACGGGCTATGCGCCGAACTCGGCGCCCGGTGCCGGCAACGCGGGCGATACCTTCCCGGCCCGGCTGGCCACCACCACGGCCGCTGCGCCGGATCTCTTCATCACCGCCGGCGGCATCAACGACAACAACTCGCAGGCACTCTTTCCCTACGCCACAGCCGATGCGGCGCGCCTGGGCTTTGAAGCGGCTACGCGCAACTACTTCACCACCTTGCGCACAGCGCTGCCGCAGTCGCTGTTGGTGGCCGTGGGGCCCTGGGCGCCGCGCGAGAACATACCGCCGAACCCGGTGGAGCTTTCAAAGGCAGAGGCCATTGCGATGGCGTTGGCTGCTGCTGGCGGGCCTTGGGTATTTCTGGACAACCTGCGCGGCGGCTGGAGCTGCAGCTCAGGTGCCAGCGCTCCTGCAGGCCCAGGCGAAGCGGGGCCCTGGCAGTCCGGCACGGGCCGCGTGGGCGCGCCCACGGGGGTGGGCAACGGCGACCGCTTTGTGGACCGTGATGGCACCCACCCCACAGTGGCCGGCGTGCAGCACCTGGGTGCGCGCATTGCCGAGGGTGTTCGTGCCGCATTGGCCACGCTCTAGGCTCGGCCCGGCCCGGGCCGCAGCAGTCAAACGTAGTGCGCCGTGACAGCGTGGCGCTTGTCGCTGCTCTCGGCAAGCCCGGCATGTGCACAACGGCCGATGAGCAGACACAGCTGATCACCGGCCGGTTCACCTTTCAGTCCCAGCCCCCGCAGCAACCGGGCCGCCAGGCGCAGGGCCGGCCGTGAGGTCGGGCTGCTGCCGTCCACGGGGTAGCCCCAGCGCCGTTCCACCTGCAGTCCGTGCCGACGCAGCAGCACCGCAAAAGGATGGCTGAAGACAGGGGCGATGTGGGTGGGGTCGCCTATGCGGTCGAACTGTTTGAGTTGCCCCAGCAAGCGCAAGCGCCGGCGCGCCTCCACCGAGTGCAGGTTGGGTGGGGTCAGCAGCAGCCGGCCCTGGGGATGCAGCACGCGTGCGATCTCGCGCAGCAGTGCACCAGGGTTTTCGACGTGTTCGATGAACTCCACACACAGCACCAGGTTCAGCGAGTCGGCTT
>JBBSCX010000501.1:0-2202 GCA_038249905.1 Burkholderiales bacterium | reverse complement strand
GCTTCCAGGAGCTGACGCGCTTCATGGCCGAGAGCGTCAACGACGTGGCCACATTGCAGCGCAGCCTGCAGCGCACATTGCAGAGCACGGAAGACGAACTGGCCTCGCAGGCGCGGCTGACGCGCGAATTGCAGGACGACCTGCTGCGCACGCGCATGGTCGAGTTCGAGAGCCTGGCCGACCGCCTGTACCGCGTCGTGCGCCAGGCCGCCAAGGACGTGGGCAAGCCGGTGCGGCTGGACATCGTGGGCGGCGCCATCGAGGTCGATCGCGGCGTACTCGAACGCATGGTCGGCCCCTTCGAGCACCTGCTGCGCAACAGCGTCGTGCACGGCATCGAGGCGGCAGCGCTGCGTCAGGCGGCGGGCAAGGATGCCAGCGGGCGCATCGTCGTCAGCGTCACCCAGAGCGGCAATGAAGTGGCCGTGGAAGTGGCCGACGACGGCGCCGGCCTGGACCTGCCACGCATCCGCCAGCGGGCGCTGGACCGCGGCCTGCTGGCGCCCGAGGCGATGCCTTCCGACGCCGAACTGGCCGCACTGATCTTCGCCCCCGGCTTCTCCACCGCCGACAGCGTGACCGAGCTGGCCGGTCGCGGTGTCGGCATGGACGTGGTGCGCGCCGAGGTCAATGCCATGGGCGGCCGCATCGAGACCGCGACCGCGCCCGGCCAGGGCACACGCTTCACCCTGCTGCTGCCGCTGACGACGGCGGTGACGCAGGTGGTGATATTGCGCGGCGGCATGCTCAGCGTGGCGGTGCCCTCGACGCTGGTGGAGATCGTGCGTCGCCTGCCCAGCGCCGAGGTCGAGGCCGCTTATGCGCGCGGCACGCTGGACTTCGGCGGCGAGGCGGTGCCCTTCTACTGGCTGCCTGCGTTGCTGCAGTCGGGCTCGCGCGGCGAGACCGCGGGCCGCACCCAGCCGGTGGTGGTGGTGCGCAGCGCGGCGCAACGTGTGGCCCTGCACGTGGACGAAGTCACCGCCAACCAGGAAGTGGTGGTGAAGAACATCGGGCAGCAGCTGGCGCGTCTGCCCGGCCTGGTGGGCGTCACATTGCTGCCTTCGGGCGCGGTGGCGCTGATCTACAACCCGGTGGCCCTGGGCAGCCTGTACGGCGACGAGGCGCGACGGCGCATGCGCGGGGGCGCCGGCACCGAGGGCGCCATTGATGGTGTCGGCGGCGCGGACGGTGCGGGCGCCGGGTTCGACGCCACGCCGCGCCGCGCACCGCTGATCCTGGTGGTGGACGACTCGCTGACGGTGCGCCGCGTCACGCAGCGCCTGCTGCAGCGCGAGGGCTACCGCGTCAGCACCGCCAAGGACGGCCTGGACGCGCTGGAGCGCCTGGGCAAGGAGCGCCCGGCGATCCTGCTGTCGGACATCGAGATGCCGCGCATGGACGGTTTCGATCTGCTGCGCAATGTGCGCGCCGACCCCGCCTTCGCCGGCCTGCCGGTGGTCATGATCACCTCGCGCACGGCCGAGAAGCACCGCGAGCACGCCTTCGCGCTGGGCGCCGACCATTACCTTGGCAAGCCGTACTCCGAGGACGAACTGCTGGCCATCGTGGCGCGCCACGCCGGCGTCGTGCACACCGACATCGAAACCTGAGCCGGCATTCGGCTGCCTCAGACATCCGATCTTCGAGTCGTTCGCAAGGTTAATCAAACGTTTGATTTGGGCGGCTAGACTCGCGCCGATGCATACGGGTCAACCCTCTGTTCCGGTCACGGAAAGCGCCGCGCCAGTCTCCGCGCCCCTCGCCGCGCCCCTCGCTGCGGCCGAAGATGCACGCGAGCGCTTGCTCACCGCAGGCATCCGGCTTTTTGCGCAACAGGGCTTTGTCCGCACATCCACGCGCGAGCTGGCCGAGGCGGCGCAGGTCAACGTTGCGGCCATCAGCTATTACTTCGGCGACAAGGCCGGGCTGTACCGCGCGGCCTTCTTTGCGCCCTGCGGCACGCCGGAAGTGGATGTGGCTGCGATCGTCGACCCGCAACTGTCCCTGCCCCAGGTGCTGCGCGGCTTCTACGACCTGTTTCTCGAACCGCTGACCCATGGCGAGCAGTTGCGGCTGTGCATGAAGCTGCGCTTTCGCGAGATGCTCGAACCCACCGGCCTGTGGGACGAAGAAGTGGCACTCGGCATCGCGCCCATGCACCATGCCCTGGTGCAGCGGCTGTGCCAGCACCTGGGACTG
>JBBSCX010000500.1:0-2203 GCA_038249905.1 Burkholderiales bacterium | reverse complement strand
TTCGCGGATGGGTGTGAACAGGCCCGTGTAGGTGGCCGGGTTGCTGCGCGGCGTGCGGCCGATGGGGCTCTGGTCGACGTTGATGACTTTGTCGAAGTGCTCCAGCCCGTCGATGCGCGTGTGCGGCGCCGGCTCGGCGTGGCTGTTGTAGAGCTTGCGCGCCACCGCCGCATACAGCGTGTCGTTGATCAGGGTGCTCTTGCCGCTGCCACTGACGCCGGTGATGCAGCTCAGCAGCCCGACCGGGATCTGCACGTTGACGTCCTGCAGGTTGTGGCCGCGCGCACCGACGATGTCCAGCACGAAGGGCGCGGCGCCGAAGCCCTTGGCCGGGCGGCGCTTCGGGATGTCGATGCGCAATACGTTGGCCAGGTACCTGCCCGTCAGTGAATCGGGGTTGTCGGCCACTTGCTGCGGCGTGCCCTGGGCCATCACGCGGCCGCCGTGAACACCGGCGCCGGGGCCCATGTCGACCACATGGTCGGCGGCGCGGATCATGTCCTCGTCGTGCTCGACCACCAGCACGCTGTTGCCGAGTTCGCGCAGGTGCTTGAGGGTGCCGATCAGGCGTTCGTTGTCGCGCTGGTGCAGGCCGATGCTGGGCTCGTCCAGCACGTACATCACGCCGCTCAGGCCGCTGCCGATCTGGCTGGCCAGGCGGATGCGCTGGGCCTCGCCGCCGGACAAGGTGTCGGCGCCGCGGTCCAGGCTCAGGTAGGTCAGGCCGACGTCGTTCAGGAAGCGCAGCCGGCTGGCGATCTCGCGCACGATCTTGTCGGCGATCTCGGCCTTGGCGCCCACCAGCTTCAGGCCCGTGAAGTAGGCCAGGGCCTCGGCCAGCGTGGCGTGTTCGGCCTCGTAGATGGGCAGGCCGCGGGTCTGGTCGGCATGTTGCAAAAAAACGTGCCGGGCCTCGCGCCGCAGGCGTGCGCCGCCGCAGCCGGGGCAGGGCTTGATGGCCTGGTAGCGCGCCAGTTCTTCGCGAACGGTGACCGAATCGGTCTCGCGGAAGCGGCGCTCGAAGCTCGGGATCACGCCTTCGAAGGGATGGCTGCGCTTGACGCGCCGGGTGCGGCCCTTGCCGCCGTCGGCCTCGTACACGAACTCGATGGCCTCGTCGCCGCTGCCGTACAGCACCACCTGGCGCAAACGTTCAGGCAGCGACTCGAACGGCGCCTCGGTGCTGAAGCCGTAATGTTTGGCCACCGTCTCCAGCACGCCGTGGGTGGTGCTGTTGCGGCGGTCCCAGCCCTTGATGGCGCCGCTGGCCAGGCTGATGCCGGGGAAGGCGACCACGCGCTCGGGGTCGAACACCGTCACCTGGCCCAGGCCGTCGCAGGCCGGGCAGGCGCCGACCGGCGAATTGAAGCTGAACAGGCGCGGCTCCAGTTCGGCCAGCGCATAGCTGCACACGGGGCAGCCGAAGCGGCTGCTGAACAGGTGTTCGCGCCCGGCGTCGAGGTCCAGCGCGATGGCACGGCCGTCGGCGATGCGCAGCGCCGCTTCGAAGCTCTCGGCCAGGCGCTGCTTGAACTCGGGCTTGACGCGCAAGCGGTCGATGACGACATCGATGTCGTGCTTCTCGGTCTTCTTCAGTTCGGGCAGGGCGTCGGCCTCGATGACCTCGCCCGGTGTGCCGCCGACACCGACCCGAAAACGCACATAACCCCGCGCCTGCATGTCGGCGAACAGGTCCTCGAACTCGCCCTTGCGGTCGCGCACGACCGGCGCCAGCACCATCAATTTGGTGTCCTCTGGCAGGGCCAGCACGGCATCGACCATCTGGCTGACGCTCTGCGCCTGCAGCGGCAGGTTGTGGTCGGGGCAGTACGGCGTGCCGGCGCGGGCGTAGAGCAGGCGCAGGTAGTCGTGGATCTCGGTGATCGTGCCGACGGTGCTGCGCGGGTTGTGGCTGGTGGCCTTCTGCTCGATGCTGATGGCCGGGCTCAGGCCCTCGATGATGTCCACATCGGGCTTGTCCATCAGCTGCAGGAACTGGCGCGCATAGGCGCTCAGGCTCTCGACATAACGCCGCTGGCCCTCGGCATACAGCGTGTCGAAGGCCAGACTGCTCTTGCCCGAACCCGACAGCCCCGTGATCACCACCAGCGCGTGCTTGGGGATGTCGAGGTCGATGTTCTTCAGGTTGTGCGTGCGCGCGCCGCGGATGCGCAGCATCGGCCGTTCGACGGGCGCATAGAGA
>JBBSCX010000499.1:0-2211 GCA_038249905.1 Burkholderiales bacterium | reverse complement strand
ATCTCCTGCGCCAGCACCGGATTGGCATTGCCGGTGAAGAGCACGGTGTTGAAGAGCACGGCGGGGTCTTTCGCAGGACGGGCCGGGTTGCAGCCGACGCGGATGGTGTCGCGGCGGGCCTTGCGCTGGAGAACCTTGCGCTGAAACTCAGCGCGGGCTTTGGCAGGGGAGGAAGGACTCGAACCCTCGCATGTCGGAATCAAAATCCGATGCCTTGACCAACTTGGCGACTCCCCTACACAGGTCGCAGCCGGAAGCTGCCACCTTGAAACTGTGTTTCAGCTGGCCCAGCCGTACAACGGATGCTGGTCCAGACTGCGGCACATTCGGCCCACCCACCCTGCCGGCAGTTCGTCTGCCGGCAGGATCGCCGTGGGTGTGTCTCCTGTGCCTGCCCTGGCGAAGACTGCGCTGCCTGAACCCGTCATGCGGCTGTTGCCGAAACGTGCTGCCAGCCAGCGGGCGGCTTGCGCCACCTCGGGGGCCACATCTTCGGCCGGACCCTGGAGATCGTTGCGACCGAAATCGGCATCGTCTTCCAGTTGCGCCGACAGCCAGACACGGCCATCCGCCTCGTCTTCACGAGAGCCCTCCACTATAACCGCTTCGGTGTCTCGCCTGAGCGTTGAGTGCGCGAAGATGGCTGCGGTGGTCAGTGCCACCGGCGGCTTGACAAGCGCGTACCAGGCGCGCGGCAGGTGCAGCGGCGTCAGGCGCTCACCGATGCCCTCGACGAAGGCGTTGCGCCCGCCAATGAAGAAGGGCACGTCCGCACCCAGCCTGAGCCCCAGCGCGGCCAGGCGCTGTCGCGGCCAGTGCAGGCCCCAGAGCCGGTTCAGCGCCAACAGCACGGTGGCGGCGTCTGAACTGCCGCCGCCCAGGCCCGCGCCCCAGGGAAGTTGCTTGTCGATGTGGATGTCGGCGCCCAGCGCGGTGCCGCTTTCGGCCTGCAGCGCGCGCGCGGCGCGCAGGCACAGGTCGTCAGCGGGCAGTGCCAGGGCCAGGTCGTGGCGCACCAGGCGGCCGTCGTCGCGGCGCTCCAGGTGCAGCCTGTCAGCCCAATCCAGCAGCACGAAGGGCGACTGCAGCAGGTGATAACCGTCCTCACGCCGGCCCACGACATGCAGGAAGAGGTTGATCTTGGCCGGCGCCGGCACGTCGTACAGCGCACGCAGGGTCACGCGGGGTCCTCGATGCGCAAGCGCAGCCAGACCGCCGGTGCGGCGGCGCGCCGGGCCTCGACGATGCCGGCGCTGCGCTGCGCCGTCTGCACCTGCCATCCCAGTTGTTCGAAACCGCCCTCGATGGCCGTGCTGGGTGCAGCCGGCCAGGGCCGGCCCGCCACCCAGTCGGGCAGGGCGGCCAGCGGCAGAGGTTCGCCCAAGGCGCGGCGTGACAGCGCGTCGAGGTCGGCAAAGCGCTGCTCGCCTTCTGGCGTGCGCAACTGCACCATGCCCGGTGACCAACTGGCGTGCGCCATCAGCGTGCCCAGCGGGCTGCTCAGCTGCAACTCGCCGCGTTCGCCGCTGCCGCGCAGGGCGAAGCCGGCGGTCAAGCTTTGTGCGGACCGGTCCGCGCTGGCGGCGATGCGCAGCGCCATTCGGCCCTCGATCCAAGGCTGGCCGCCATCGGGCACCGGTGTGGCGCAGGCGCTCAGACCCAGAGCGAGGGCGATCAGCCAGACGCGACGGGCTGCTGCGTCCAAGGCGCCCCGCTCGGGCCTGTCGTCGCTGCGCTTCACAGGTCGGCGCGCAGCCGCGCCAGCGTCTCGCGCAGCACCTCGTTGTCGGGCTCGCGCCCGCGCGACTCGCGCCAGATGCGGCGCGCCTCGTCGCGCTCGCCCAGCGCCCAAAGCACCTCGCCCAGATGCGCGCCGATCTCGGGGTCGGGGCGCGCCGCGTAGGCCTGGCGCAGCAGGCGCAGGGCCTCGTCGCGGTTGCCCAGCCGGTACTCGACCCAGCCCAGGCTGTCGGTGATGAAGGGGTCGTTGGGCGCCAGTTCCAGCGCCCGCTTGATCAGCTCGCGCGCCTCGGGCAGGCGTCGGCTGCGATCGGCCAGCGAGTAGCCCAGTGCGTTGTGCGCATGGGCGCTGTCGGGCTTGAGTTCGATGACACGGCGCAGCAACTGCTCCATCTCGTCGATGCGGTCGGTCTTCTCGGCCATCATGGCCTGCTCGTACAGCAGGTCGGCGTCGCCGGGATAGCGCTGGTT
>JBBSCX010000498.1:0-2214 GCA_038249905.1 Burkholderiales bacterium | reverse complement strand
GGCGATCTGCAACACATGCAGGCCTGGTGCGGGCAGGCCGCCGGCCTGTCGTTGGCGCAGCCTGCGGGGGAAGTGGTGCAGGACTTGTGGAAGGGTGGCCGCGAGTTGCTGGGCAGTTGAGCGGCCAGCCTTGGCATGCTGCCTAAGCGCTGCCCGAGCGCTGCCCGAGCGCTGCCCGCGAGCGCCGCCCGACGCTGGATGGTTCAGCCTAGAGCAGCGCTCCGCGCGCCGGCCCCGGCACCGCGCGGCGCATCTTCTCGCACGGGTCGGGTCGGGCCTGGGCTGGCGTGAAAACACGCCGGTCGTAGGCCGTGAGGGTGTCGCCTTCTTCCAGCACACCGATGGCCTCGCTGCGCGCACGCACGGCGGGTGGCAGCCAGTGCGGTACGCCGATATCGGCACGCACATGGCCATTGCCGGCCAGCAGCACCACACCACGCCGGGTGTTGTCTTGCAGCACGCGCGCCATGAACTGATCGCGTGCCACCTGGGCCAGGGCCATGCGGTTGGCGGTGGCGGTGTCGATCATGCCGCAGTGGCTGGCTTCTATGTCCTGGGCCTGACGAGCCAGCAGGTCGGCCGGCACTTCGGCGTTGAAACCGGTGGCGGCCAGGCCTTCGCGCATCACGCGGCGCGCCTCTTCGCGGCCTACGTTGGCGGCGACGATGGGCAGGCGATAGGCCAAGGCAGCGCTGATGAAGGGCTTGTAATGTGGCCAATGCCAACCGCTGCCGCCGGCTGCCGTCACCAGTGCATCGGCATCTGGCTGCGGGGTTTGCGCCAGCAGGCGGTCAATCACCGGCTGTTTGTCGCGATCGAACTGCTCCATCGCCAACACCGGCCGCGCGCCGCCGGCCAGCAGGGCTTCGAAGGCAGCCAGCCGCAGCGCATGCTGTGCGGCGTTGTCGTGCACCTCACCCAACAGCACCACCGGAAGGCGCAGCGTCAGTGGCGGGAATGGTTTCGCGGCTGCTGTTGCGGCGTGTGTCTGGGCCGGCGTCACGGCTGGCGTCGACGTGATGCAGGCCACCAGCAGGGCGGCTGGCATGGCGACCAGAAAACGCAACCTGACCAGCCGTTCGCGCATCATGGCTTCAGCGTCTGCTGCACAAACTGCATCAAGGCGGCGAAGTAATAGTCGGCATTCTCTCGGCGCACGAAGCCGTGGCCTTCGTTGTCGGCCAGCAGGTACCACACCGGCGTGTTGCGGGCCTGCAGGCTGCGCACGATCTGCTCGCTTTCCGTCCACGGCACGCGCGGGTCGTTCTTGCCCTGCACCACCATCAGCGGCTTGCTGATCTTCGCAGCGTTCGTCAGCGGCGAAATGCTCTGCAGGAACTGGCGCATGTCGGGGTCGCGCTCGTCGCCGTACTCCACGCGGCGCAGGTCGCGGCGGTAGCTCTCGGTGTTCTCGAGGAAGCTGACAAAGTTGCTGATGCCCACCACGCTGACGGCGCCCGCAATGCGGTCGGCCAGCCGCGTGCTGGCGGCCAGCGCCATGTAGCCGCCGTAGCTGCCGCCGGACACCAGCACGCGCTGCGCGTCCAGCCGCGGGTGGGTGGCCATCCAGTCGATGGCCGTGGCCATGTCCTTGACCGAGTCTTCTCGCAGACGCCAGTTGTCCAGCGACAGGAAGGTCTTGCCGTAGCCGCTGCTGCCTCGCACGTTGGGCTCGAACAGCGCCACGCCCATCTCGAGCACGAGGTGGTTCCAGCGCCCTTGCCAGCCCAGCTTGCTCTGGGCTTCGGGCCCGCCGTGCACCTGCATCACGACCGGGCGTCTGCCGGTGAACCGAGCCGGCGGCAGCGTGAGGATGCCGCTGATGACGCGGCCGTCGAAGCTCTTCCAGCGCACCACCTCGGGTTCAGGCATCTCGGCCAGGTTGAGGCCGTCAGTGCCCACCGGCTGGGTCCAGGCGACGACGCTGCCGGTGCTCACGTCCAGGCTGTGAATCTGTGCCGGCCCGCGTGTGCTGTTCACCACCAGCGCCAGTTCGGGCCGGGTGGGGTGGAAGTCGGCGCGCGTGGTGCTGCCGCCGGGCAAGGTGGGCAGGGTGCGCGGCACGCCGGTGGCGGCGTCGAGCAGGCGCAGTTCGTCGCGGCCGTCGACGTTGGCGACGAAGGCGAGTTGGCGGCCGTCGACGCTGGTGCTGCCCGAGCCGACGTCCCACGGGATGTCGCCCGACAGGCGCGTGATCTTGGGTGCAGCCAGGTC
>JBBSCX010000497.1:0-2225 GCA_038249905.1 Burkholderiales bacterium | reverse complement strand
GATCCCGCTGCCTCCGCTTTCGTTGCTGGCGCCAACGGCAGCCTGCGCCGGGACCAGAACTCGGTGGTGGCCTTCAACTTCGCTGAGCTCGCGGCCTACAACGGGCTGACCACAGGTGCCGGCTACACCTTCAACAGCGGTTTGACGGCCGACAGCGATGTCTACCGCATCTCTTTTGGCGTGTCGGTCGTGCCTGAGCCCGGCACCTATGCCTTGCTCATCGCCGGGCTGGCTGCCGTCGGCTTCATGGCGCGGCGCCGCCGCGGTGACGAGTTGCAAGCCGGCACGGCCGCCGGCTGAAGCACAGGACTTGCCGCTCTGTTCCAATCGGCGGCCGGTACTGCACGCTATTTTGCTCGCGGCACCGGCCCCCCATGAACGAACATCTGCTGCTGGTTGAAGATGACGACGCGATTGCGGTGGCCTTGCGCCTTCATCTGGAAGACGCGGGTTACCGCTTGCACCGCGAAGCCAATGGCCAGCATGCCATGGCTGCCATCGACCGGCAACGCTGGGACCTGGTGCTGCTGGACCTGATGCTGCCCGGTGCCGATGGCTGGGAAGTCTGCCGCCACCTGCGCGCGCGGCATGCCGACGTGCCGGTCATCATGCTCAGCGCACGTTCTGCCGAGGCCCACCGGGTGCTGGGGCTCGAACTGGGCGCCGATGATTACGTGGCCAAGCCGTTTTCAATGCTTGAGCTTGTCGCGCGCATCCGCGCGCTGTTGCGGCGCATCGAACAAATGCGTTCTACCCAGGCGACGAAGCAGGAATTGCGGTTCGGCCCGTTCCGCCTGGACATCGTGCGCCGGGAACTGATGCGCGGTGAAACGGTGCTGCCCTTGACGCTGCGTGAATTCGATTTGCTGCACTTTCTGCTGAAGCATCCTGGGCGACCCTTCAGCCGCAGTGAACTGCTGCAGCGCGTGTGGGGTGATGGCTTCGACGGCTACGAGCACACCGTCAATTCGCACATCAACCGGCTGCGCAGCCGGATCGAAGACGACCCACGCGACCCGCAGCGTGTCGTCACGGTGTGGGGTGTGGGCTACCGCTTCGACCTCGAGCCCGCCCCATGAAGCCGGCTCGGTCTTTCACCACCCGTCTGTCGCTGGCACTGGCCCTGCTGCTGCTGGCCTATGGCGCCTTTGTCGCGCTGCTGGGGCGCCAGGTGGCGGCTGAACAGGAACAGGAATCCCTGCAGCGCCTGTCCCACGGGCTGGCCGGGCACATCGTCGGACATTGGCCAGAGATCACATCCATCAACCGTGACGAGGCCGACAGCGCGGCGCGCAGCGCCCTGTTGTCGATGTTGATGACTGTGAACCCGGGCGTGCAGGTCTACCTGCTGGACGCCGACGGCCGCGTACAGCACTACATCGGCGAGCCGGGCATGGTGCGGCAGAAGCAGGTGGACCTAACACCCGTAGTCGCCTTCCTGGCCGGCGCTGCCCTGCCGTTGCGGGGCACCGACCCCATGGGCTACGCGGCGCCGCGCATCTTCAGCGCGGCGATGTTCCCGGTGCGCCCTGGCGACACGCGTCCGCCGGGCTATCTGTACGTCGTCCTCGACAGCAAGGCGCGCGATGCAGTGGCCGCGCAAGTCGGTGCCGAACGTCTGTGGCGCGGCGCCGCGCTGGCCGCCGTCATCGGCCTGCTGGTGACCTTGGGGCTGGGTCTATTCACCTTCCGCCGCCTGAGCCTGCCTTTGCACCGGCTGGCTCAACGCCTGCGCGACTACAGCCAGCGCGGCTCGGCACCCGAGGGGGCTGCGGCCCCGGCACCCACGCGCCCGGCAGGCGACGAAGTGCAGGCCATCGGCGCAGCCTTCGACGACATGAAGCAGCGCATCGAGTCGAACGCCGAGCGCGAGCAGCGCCAGGTGGCCGACCACCGCGAGATGATGGCCAGCGTCGCGCACGATCTGCGCACGCCGCTGACGGCGCTGCACGGCCACCTGGAAGCCCTGGCTGCCGAGGCCGTACCCGAAGCCGCCCGGCGCGCTGCCGTGCTGCAGGCGGCATTGGCGCAAAGCCGCAAGGTGGGCCGCCTGTCGCAACAGCTGTTCGAGCTGGCCGCGCTGCAGTCCACCCAGCAGGTGCTGCACCGCGAACGCTTCAGCCTCGACGAGCTGGTGACCGATGCGGTGCAGAAGTTCGGGTTCAGCGGTGCGGGGCCCGCCGTCACGCTGCATGGTGTGCCACCGGGCCGCCTGGAGCTCGACG
>JBBSCX010000496.1:0-2229 GCA_038249905.1 Burkholderiales bacterium | reverse complement strand
TACACCCAGGTGTGCGAGTTCCACTACCTGCATCACGCGCCCGACGGCCGCGCCTATACCGGGCCCGACGGCGCGGCCACGATGGCGCGCGCGCTGGCCGACGCCGCGCAGGACGCCGGCATCGGCCTGACCCTGCTGCCCGTGCTGTACGAACGCGCCGGCTTCACGCAGCCGGCCTTGCGCGACGATCAACGCCGCTTTGCGCTGGACGCGGGCGGTGTGCTGGCCCTGCGTCGGCAAGTGGCCGCCTGGCGGCTGCCGCGGGTGAATGCGGGCGTGGCGGTGCATTCGCTGCGCGCGGCGCGGCCTGCGTCACTGCATGCGCTGCATAACGGGCTGCATAGCGGGCTGCATAGCGGGCTGCACAAGATGCTGCACGATGGGCTGGCCGATGTGGACGGACCCATCCACATCCACGCCGCCGAGCAGACGGCCGAGGTCGACGACTGCATCGCCGCCACCGGTCTGCGCCCGATCGAATGGCTGGCACGCCATGCGTCGCTGGATGCACGCTGGCAACTGGTGCACGCCACGCACAGCACGCCGGCCGAGATCGACGCCGTGGCGCGCAGCGGCGCCGGTGTGGTGCTGTGCCCGGGCACCGAGGCCAACCTGGGCGACGGCCTGTGCGACCTGCCCGGCTGGCTGGCCGCGGGCGTGCCGCTGAGCGTGGGATCAGACAGCCAGGTCACGCGCAACTGGCCCGACGAACTGCGCTGGCTGGAGTACGGCCAGCGCCTGGCGCTGCGCCGCCGCAACGTCGCCGCCGAACCGCGCCTGCCCGTGGCCCAGGCGGCCACCGCGGCACGGCTGTTCGAACGCCTGCGTGCGGGTGGCGCCGCCGCCTGCGGACACACCGCCTGGGGCCTGCAAGCCGGCGCCCGCGCCGACCTGCTGCTGGTGGATGTGGCCGACGACGCGCTGCGGGGCCTGCCGCTGTCGCACCTGCTGGACGGCGTGGTCTTCGCCGCGCCGCGCCAGCCCTTTGCCGCCGTGATGGTGGCCGGCCGCTGGGTAGACCCTGCCGGCCGCGCAGCGTTGGCCGCGCGAGCGGCCGAGGCCTTGCAGGCACTGCACGCGACGGATTGATGGGGCGGCTGGGGGGCTATCGGCCGAATGCGACGGATCGCGTTGATGGGCGGATCGCCAGACATGCAGTCGGCGTCCATGCCGCATGGCGGTCTGTCGTTGGCGCAGGCCACCTGCGCGGTGACCCATTTCGCTTGCCCGACGGTTCAGGCCGTCGCGACGCCAGGGCCCCCGCCCAGTGCCCGTCGCAAGTCGTCCATTTGAATCGGCTTTCTGAGCACGGGCACGCCAGGCGGTAACGGGCCAAAGCGGTGCAGTTCGGAGGGTGCGTGGTGCGTGACAAAGACGACGCGCATCTTGCGTGTGCCGGGGTGCAACAGCAACGAACGCAGCATTTCGACGCCATCCAGGCCGGGCAGGTTGATGTCAGTGATCAACACGTCGGGCGTCTGCTTGCCGGCATCGAGCAGCGCCGAGAAGCCGTCGCGCGCCAGCCTCACATGGGCCTGCGGCCACAGTGTGCCGATCATGGCTTGCAGCAGTTCGGCGGTGTCCGCGTCGTCTTCCACCAGCATCACCGACAGCTTTTTGGCGGAGGAGGCCTGCTGCATGGCGTCGCGGTCACGGAGCATCGCTTCCACCGAATCCGCAGCCACGCGCCGATGGCCGCCGACCGTCTTCCAGGCGCGCAATACCCCCGCATCGACCCATTTCTGAATGGTGTGGGGGGCGACACCCAAAAGTGCCGCTGCCTGCGAAGTCGTCAGTGAGTCGGATTCGGACATGGGGCCGAGAAACGGGATTTGCGTCAAATCGTAATCGAACCCGGGCCTGGGCTGGAGCGCAGCGGGCGTTGCATGGACCGCGAGTTTGTATCTCCGGGCTGGTGACGATCGAAGGAACAAGCTGCCCGATTCAGTGCTGTTTGTGACTGCGGGGTCACCAACGACGGGTGCATGCGGCCCTAGCGCCCGATCTGGAGGGTCTTCTTCAAGCTTCTCGTGGATTTGCCGAAATCACACCAAACGATGATTTCAAAAGTAACTGCTCCCCGCCCCTGGACACGCCCGGCGCCGAGCAATGACCTTCCACCTGCCTGAGATCCCCATGACAGCCATGCCACGAGTCCCCACCGCGATGCGCCTGGCGCCGGCCTGGCGCAGGGAGCAGATTTTGGGCGTCGCCGGCTGGTGCGCCGCC
>JBBSCX010000495.1:0-2232 GCA_038249905.1 Burkholderiales bacterium | reverse complement strand
CCGTCGAAGAACAGCCTGGCCGCGCCGCCGCTGCCCTCCACGCGCAGCGTGCCGGGCTGGGCGTCGTTCTCGGCGACTTGCAACAGCGGCAGCGCACTGCCAGTGCGCAGCGTCAGGTTCATCGGCAGTGCCTTCCAGCGGCCCGCCACCGTGCCGCGGTAGCCGGGGCGTGTGCCGTCGTGCAGGGCGTCACCCTCACCGCCTTGCAGTTCAACCGTCAGGCGGGTTTGCGACAGCGCGTCGTCGACGGCAATGCGGCCTGCGCCCACACGCAGCAAGCCGAAGCGAGGCAGGCTGCGCAGCGGGTCGGCATCGGGCTGCGTCGTGGCGGCGTCAGGCGTGCCCAGTTGCCAACTCGCGCGGCCGTCCTTGCCGCGCACCAGATGGGCGTCCAGCGTGCCCGCTTCCAGGGCCTGCACCCGCAGCACCTTGCCACTGCGCCATCGCCACACATCGCTCCAACGCCATGCCAGCTTGACCTGACGTGCACTCAGCAGATGCGGCACTTCGACGCCACCCCCTGGGGCGACTTGCAACTGGTCGATATGCAGCCGCGGGTTCCAGAGCAAATACGTGCTGAAATTGCCGTCGAGCGTGACTGGCACGCCCGCTGTGCGGGTCAGGGCGCTTTGCAGCGGCGTTTGCAGAAACGGCCACCCGCTCAGCTCACAGATCGCCACCACCAACGCGACGGCGGAAAAGCCGCCTGCAGTCCACCCAAGCCAGCGGCGAGAGCCGATGCGCGGCAACGCCTTCATGGGCCATCCTCTCGACTCGGGCACGAAGGCCCTGAATGCCGAGCTTGAGGCCGAATCGTCAAAAGTGGCGTAGGAGCGCCATGAACATGACGTAAGCCAACGCTGACATCAGCGAAAGTATGTCGTTCAGCTGCCCGCAGCATCGTCCGGCGTGTGGGGCCCGGTTCCCGGTTTCCGGCCCCCATACACCTCAAGCGCGCCCTCGTTCAGCGCCATCACCCGCGCCCGGGTCCGAGTCGGCGTCTACGAGCGACGCTTCACCACGCGACGCCGGCGTTTCAGAAAGTCTGCACCCAGCGCGCGCTCAACAGCACGCTGCGCCCAGGTGCCGGCTCGAAGAAGCGCTGGTTGCCTTCGTTGACGATGACGCTGCCGACGACGCGGCGGTCGGCCACGTTGTCGATGCGGCCGAGCAACTCGAGTTGCCCAGGCCCGACCCGGGCGCGCCAGACCGCGCGCAGCGCAAGCAGGCCGTGCCCGGCGGCGAAGTCGCTGTTGGCGTCGTTGACCGGCAGGCGACCCTGGGCGCGGCCTTCGACGGCAACTTCCAGCGCCTGCAACGCCTGCCACGCCACTTCGGCGTAGGCCTGCGTCTTCAGTGTGCCGGCGATCAGGTTGCCGGCCGGCACCAGCAGGCCGTCAACGTAGGTCGCTGTGAGCCAGGTGGCGGCCAGGCGTGTGCTCCAGGCATCGGTGGCCTGCCAGCGCAGGTCGAGCTCTGCGCCGCGGCGCTGCGTGCGGCCGACATTGCGAAAGCTGGTGCGGCCGCCGCTGCTGGCGGCCACGCCGATCTCTTGGTCGCTGCGGGCGTCGAAGAGCGCCGCGTCGGCGGCCAGGCCCAGCGCCTTCTGCCGCCACTTGGCGCCGATCTCGACTTGCCGGCTGGTCTGCGCCTGCAGTTCGCGGTTGAATCCGCTGCCGCCGTCGGGGCGGTAGGCGAGTTCGTTGAAGGTCGGGCTCTCGAAGCCGCGCGCGGCGCTGATGTAGAGGTTGAGTGCGTCGCTGGTGCGCCACTGCAAGGCCGCCAACGGGTTGGTGTAGCGGTAGTTCAGTGCACCCGAATCGTCGCCATTGGCGCCCACGATGTAGCGGTCGTCAGATCGGAATTCGACGCGCCCACTGCGCACGCCAAGCGTGGCCGTCCAGTCGCGTGCCAGGTCGAGCTCGCCTTGCGCGTAGAAGTCGCGGCTGCCCACGCGGTTGCGCTCGTCGCGACGCAGAGCGCCGGTGACGCCGAGCACACGCTGCGCGCCGTCGCCGACGAAGTTGCGGAAGCCGCGCCGGTCTTCGCTGCTGCGGTCGACGCTGGCGCCGGTGACGAGCTGCAGCCGGCGTTCGCCGGCCAGCGTCCAGCGCCAGACCAGGCGTGCGTCGGCGCCGCTGTAGCTGCGGTCGAAGTCGATGACGCCGCCGGGCTGCGTGGCGGGCGCCTGTGCGGTGTCGGGGATCGACTGCCACTGCGTCACCGAGCGCT